>CALVIJ010000001.1 GCA_944329505.1 uncultured Bacilli bacterium
TGGTCCTACCGGAGCGACTGGTGCTACTGGTGCAACTGGTGCAACTGGCGCGACTGGTGCTACTGGAGCTACGGGTCCTACCGGTCCTCAAGGTCCTACTGGTGCTACCGGAGCAACTGGTGCGACTGGTCCAGCTGGAACACCTGCAGAAAACTTTAACAGTTATGCAATGGTACATGACGAAACTGATTCAGCCATTCCTGCAGGAAACCCTGTAATGTTCCAAACGACAAACATTTCAAATAAAATAACTTATGATTCAAACACTGGTGACTTCATGATTCCAGAAGAAGGTATTTATATAGTACACTGGTGGATTAATGTAAGACACAATGATAATCAAAATTCAAACTGTGAACCAAAAACCATCGGTATTGAATTCCACCAATATTGGCCAAGTGATGTTTTAATTGCTCACTCTTCTACTCATAACAAATTAACTTGTTGCGACACTGGAACTGTAAGTGGTAATGCTATCTTTGTTGCCTTACCAGGAGCTAGCTACCGCTTCATTAATACTTCTGACATAGATATTAAATTAGTACCAAATGATTTATATTCAGGTTCTGTATCAATTACTAGAATATTATAATCACTAACACTTAAGTAGTATGTACAACAAATACATACTACTTTTAGTATAGTAAAAGTAAAATATAATATTTTCTAATTTTTTTTCAATCTCAACAATTTAAAAAATGATATAATTATAATGGAGGTAAAATATGAAAGCTGCAATAATTGAAGATATAAAAAAATTTAAAATAACCGATGTTGAAAAACCAACACCAGATAATGAAAGAGTTATAATTGATGTTTTAAAAACCGGAATATGCGGTTCAGACATCCATAATTGGGACGCAGGACAGCCAAAAGGTCTAATCATGGGTCACGAATTTACAGGAAAAGTAGTTCATCCTGGAAGTAGAATTGATTTAAAAATTGGAGATAGAGTGACCGCTTTACCAATTTCACCATGTGGACATTGTGAAGCTTGTGAAACAGGAAATCCACAATATTGTCCAGAAACTTGGACTCATGCGGTAGGATTAGATCTTGATAACCCAGGTGGTTTAACATCTACAATATCTGTAAGACCTGACATGGTTATAAAATTGCCAGATAATATATCAGATGAAGAGGGAGCAATGGTAGAACCAACAGCCGTTGGTCTTCACGCCGTTCACTTAGCTGACATTAGAGTTGGCGACAAAGTTTTAGTAGTTGGTGGCGGCATAATTGGTTTAGTATCAGCTATGTTTGCCAAACTAGAGGGAGCTGAATTTGTTGCTATCAGTGAAACAAATCCTGCAAGAGGTGAAAAATCAGTTAAATTAGGTGTAGCTGATGAATGGTTTGATGCCAAAGATGAAAACTTCTTAACTAACATTTTAACAAAAGTTCCTGGTGGATTCGATGTTGTTATCGATTGCTCTGGAAATACTAAAGCTGTTGAAAGTGAACTTATGACCGCCAAAGCTGGAGGTACTATAGTTTTAGCTGGAGTTTCACAAAAACCTATTGAATTCGCGTCAGTAATTGCTGTTATGAAAGAATTAACCATTATAGGTTCAATTGCTTATACAAAAGAAGAATTTAAAAATTGTATCAGTTTAATAGCTAATAAAAAAATAGATGTCATGAAATTTGTCGATGACATTGTTCCACTAACTGATGTTCAAAAAGCTTATGAAAGATTAACTAGTGGTACTGATGATGCTGTAAAAATCATGGTTGAACCAAATAAATATTAAAAAAATGGATTTCAAAATCCATTTTTATTTTGTCTTCTCGTTTACATCATAAATTGTTTCATGTTCAAAACCTTTGTCAATATCAATTCTGTTAGAGTAAATCCACATACATATATCACTAGGTAAACAAGTTAAAGGTAAATTACTATTTTTCATTATATCCTTTAAATAACTATCAGTACCTACTCTATCAAAATATTCTCCGTTAGAAGTCCAAAGTGTAATACTGTTATCTTGCTCTGGAAAAACTTTCACAATATAATTAGTAAAAACTTTTTTAAATTTATCTAATTGCTTATCAGAAACTACAATAATTCCTTTACCCATTTGAAAACTAATTTGATTTTCTTCTGCATTTTTAATTGCATCTGCCCAATATTCAGCCGCTGTTTCTATAACTTCATCCTTTGTAGAGTCTTTCTTATTATTCATTTCAAATATTCCTAATCCTTTTTTATTTTCTACTTTTCCTAATTTCATAATAATTCCCCCTTAAATACGTGAGATATTATACAGCATAACTAAATTTTGTCAAATCAAACCTTTTCTATTAATTTTTCAAAATTATTATTTACAAAATCATTATCGTTCATAACTTTTTCCACATACTTATTAAAATTTTCCTTATTAATTTCAGCGTTTTTAACAACTTTTCCATAGTTAGGATACTTTTCCACAATATTATTTCTATTTACAAGATAAGATGAACCACTAAAATTATAAGTAATACTATCTAAGTTATCAATTAAACTAAAAAGAGAAACACTATTATATATCAAAGCTTTATTAACATATAAATCATTGTTATAATACCAATCAGTCATCTGATAATCAATTACTAAATTATTATCATCTAATTCAAACACATAGCCATAATTAGAAAGTGGTAAAGCATTAATTAAATTGCCAGTATTACTATTGTCACCTACATACTTACTTTTATATTTTATCATATTATCAATCCCACTAATACTTCTATTAAAAGGACTCATAGGTACTGTGGAAAAATTATACTCCTTTGAATTATCCACAATATAATATTCATTAGGTGTATCATGATTTATTCTAAAAACATTATAAAATAAAGTCTCGTATTCTATTATTCCATCGCTAATATAAGTAACAGTTAATCTAAACCTCGGAACACTTTTATTTTCCACAACATTCAAATAATCAAAAAATAATAAAAGCCCTAAACATAAAAAAGTAACTCCCAAAGTTAAGATCCATTGCCAAATGATTTTAAAGTTCTTTAAACATCTATTAAAACCAAATATAAACATTGATAATCCAACCGCACTATAAATAGCACCCCAGCTACTTTCAGGTGAAGTAACAATCAAAGCAGAAATAATTACAAAAAGTCCAAAAAACATAAATAATAGATATATATTCTTAGAGAGGTTATTTTTAATAACACTAAAATAATCAGTAATATTTTCAATATTCTTATCAGCCACATTTTTATAATCATCTTTAATTTCTTCACCACTTAAAAGTTCATTAAGTGTAATACCTAAAGTCTCACTCAAAGGTTTAAGTAAAGATAAATCTGGCATATAATTTCCATTTTCCCATCTCGATACCGTCTTATTAGTCACACCCAATATATTCGCAAGCTCTTCCTGTGTCATATTTTTTTCTTTTCGTTTCTTAGAAATAAATTTTCCAATCTTTAAAGTATCCAAACTTCTCACCTCAAAAAAAGGATATCAAAATTCATAAAATTTTAATACCCCATAAATAGCGAATTACTTAAAATAAAACTACATATTTTTACATTTTATTACCTTATAAATCAAAATACCGTATTTTTTTCAAAAATATAAAGTAAATGTTAAGAAAAAATTGAATTTATTTTAAAATACCAAAAAGTAATATTTTAGAAAAATTACAGATAAAAACGCAAAAATGTAAATCAAGTGTAAATTATTTTTTTCTAATTTTAATCTCATCATCTTCTTTTAAATATCCCACTAATAAAGATGAATTATCATCATGATTTTTCACATTCTCTAATACTTTTTTTTCATCATAATTCGCATAACAATACTTACAAAAGTGTTTGCACGAATTATAAACCCCGATATCTACCATCTCCACACATCCGCAATCACGAGCTTTCCACTTAGGAAACTTCTTACCAGTTAAATTATAAGCAAGCTCCTTAGATAAACATGGACTAGATATAAAACCATAACTAGATAAATCATTTTTTTCATAGCACGTTTGAACAGTCATTCCATTTTCTTTAGCTATCTTACTAAAGTTTTCCCCAATATTTTTTAAAACATCATCATCTATTTTATGTAGCTTTAAAACATTCATATTATTCCTAACATTCTTATAATCATCTACAAGAGACACAATAATATGTTTTAAATAACCATTGAGTTTAGTACATAAACTTTCAAACGATTTAATATGATAACTAACATCATACCTATCATTAATCAAAATAGGATCATATCTCACATATAAATTATCCACACCAACAATCTCAGATAACCTTTTTATTGTCTCAACTATCTTACCCTTAGGTATAACATTAGGTTCGATATCCTTACCATACGGAGTCAAAGTCACATGAAAAATAATCGGTTTTTTTATTTTATCTAAATCATCTAAAATGGGTAGAGGATTTTTAGTACAAAACACAATCAAATCCACGTCATCAAAATATATTCTACTAACTAGCTTAGGATAAAAAGGATTACGCACATCCACATAACCCTCGTTATATCTATTCATAAACCATTTGCTGTAAAAAGCAACAATATCTGTTCTACCACTCACATTTAATATCATAATAAAATTATACCAAAAAATTGGGAATTAACCCAATTTATTATATTCTTCATCACTTACTTCTTCACACCACTCATTAGAAGTATCCTCACCAGGAACCTCAATAGCAATATGACTAAACCAAGAATCTTTTTTTGCTCCATGCCAATGCTTAACATTGGCTGGAATTGTAATAACTTTACCAGGCTCTAAACTAACAGCATCCTTTCCTTCTTCTTGATACCATCCATATCCTGCAATACATATTAATAACTGTCCACCACCTTTAGATGCATGATGAATGTGCCAATTATTTCTACAACCTGGTTCAAAAGTAACATTTGCTAAAAATAAACATGTCTCTTTTGGATCAGTAAGTGGATTTAAATAACTTTGCCCAATAAAATACTCAGCAAAAGCATCATTAGGTTTACCTAATCCAAAAACATTTGCTTTTTCAAATTCTTCTTTATTCATATTAATCCCTCCAACATATATTTTAATACATAGAGTTAATTTCAGGTCAATAATTTCATAATTATTTTATGAACATTTCATGATAATAATCATTTAATTCATAATCATATGTCTGAGGATTTTTATTTAATGAATCGCCTTCAAAATAATATCTTTCAAACCTCACAGTATCATCACCAAAAGGTTTCATAACGCAAAATCCAGGAGCAATAAGTGTTTCATCATCAACTTTATTACCACGTTTTTCATTACTTAACATAGGAATTTTAATATACTTGTCTTCAAATTGAGCTTTATGAGAGTGTCCAGATAAAATAAAACTATATTGAAGTTTATCATAAACCATCCAACTATAACTCACATCATGTTGCAACAAAAGATTATGTCCATTAAAAGTAATAAATGCTTGATTATAACCCAAAGGTATTATTTTCTTTTCTTTAGCTAATTCTCCTAAAATATCAACATTTTTGTCTAAATACCAAACATCATGATTACCCGCTAATAACAATTGAGTTACAGATGAATTAGTAGGATAATGTTCTAATAAATAAGCTGCTTCCTTCCTAGCATCATCATGATTTCTAAAACTAGTTTGACTACCATTCACAGTTATTGAACCATCACCAATATCACCACAATGTATTAAACCATTTATTTTATTTTGTTCACAAAACTGTAGCACATAATTTAAATAATCGAGTGCTTGATTTGAATTAGTACTCGATATATGAGTATCAGAAATAAGCATTATATTTTCATTTGTAATATCACAAATACGACAATTCTCAGTATACATTTGTTTTAACATCAAAGTTTTATCATCATACTTATTTATTCTTGACAATTTATCCAAAATAATATCAAGCAAAATATATTTATGTTTTATATTAAATTGTAAACGTACTTTCTCAAAATTTTTACATTCTACTAATGCATTAATTAATTCTTCTTCACTGTATTCCATATTATTCCTCCAATTACGTGATATTCTATATTAAATCTATTTAAAAATCAAATTTACATATAAAAAGATATATAACCAACAAATTATATATCCTATTCATCTTTATAAACTTCTTTAGCCATTCTAAGTGCTGCCCAAGCATTTGGCCAGCCAGCATAAAAAGCCGCATGTGTCAAAATCTCAGCCATTTCATCTTTAGTAATACCATTATTCTTCGCATTAATTAAATGACTTTGAAAACTAGAATCTAAAATTCCTTTACTCATTAAAGCCACTACTGTTACAAGTGAACGGTCTCTTAAAGAAAGTTTATCCTCTCTTGACCATACCTCACCAAATAAAACATCATCATTTAGTTCAGCAAACTTTGGAGCAAAATCTCCTAAATTATCTCTACCTGCTGTTTGTTTAACCATTATTTACCAATCCTTTCTAAAAAACTAACAAACTTATCTTCTTCTAAAAGCTCATCATTATTATATTTTAAACTAAACTCATTTTCTACCTTTGCACCACTTACTCTTTCAATATCCTCAAAAGTATGACCTAACCAACCACCATTAGTTGCAATTGGTATAATTGTTTTCTCTTTCAAATCATACTTATGTAAAAAAGTATTAACTGGTGAAGCAAAAGTATACCACCAAACTGGTGTCATCAATATTATTGTGTCATATTTATCTAAATCAACATTCAAATCTTGTAATTCTGGTTGATAGTTCATATTAACTTCTTCTTGAGCATCATTAACAACCTTATCATAATCATCACTATAAGGAGTAACTGGTTTGATTTCACAAATATCATAACCATATTTTTCCTTAATTCGATAAGCTAAAGCTCTTGTATTTCCCGTATAAGAATAATAACAAATTAATTTCATTATTTATCACCTTTCCTTTTCTCATACAAATCAATCTTATAATTTAAATAATCCAAAGTTTCCTTTTTTTCCTTAATTTCACTTTCTAAAATTTCTCTTTGTTTTTTAAGCATATCTATCCTTACATCTAAAGTATCATCACCTTTCTCATAATACTTTAAAAATAAACCAATATCTTTTAAAGAAAGTCCAGCCGATTTCATACATAAGATAAATTTTAAATTTTTAATATCTTCTTCACTATATTCACGTTTACCATTAATTTTGCTAACTTTTTTAATTAAACCTAACTTTTCATAATACCTTAAAGTATCAATTGATAAATCAAGTTCCTTAGCTACTTCACCAATACTCAATCAAATCACCATCCTAAAATATATTATATATCCTAGAGTTTGCTCTAGGTCAAGGCAAAATAAAAAGAAATATCAAAATAATATTTCTAATCACCAAACATATCGAAAATCTCTCCAAAAATAGATTCTTTTTTTCTTCTAGTATGTTTTCCATTTTTTGAATACTTCATATCTTTATCGTATTTATCATACTTATCATACTTTTCACGTTCATCATAATCATTATAATTAGAACGTAAACTCTCATTTTCTTTTTCTACTAATTTTTCTAATTCTCCTCTATCAAGCCAAATTCCACGGCATTCAGGACAGTAATCAATTTCGATACCTTTCTTTTCACTCATAAGTAAAGTCACATCTTTACAAACAGGACATTTCATATAATTCCTCCAATCTATATTTAATATATCATATTTTTGTGATAATTAGTTGAAAAATTTATAAAAGAACATCTACCTTTATATCACTACTAACCTTTAATATAAATTGATCTAAATCCTTTTTATCTCCAACTACCATTCCATAATGAATAGGAACTACAGATTTAGGTTTTATCTTATTTACAAAATCAGCGGCTTCCAAAGCATTCATCGTATAAGTTCCACCGATAGGAACAAAAGCCACATCTACATTTTCAAGCATAGACAAATTTTCATCAAGTGCATCAGTATCACCAGCCACATAATAACTTTTACCTTCAAAATTAAGTACATAGCCGGTCCAATTATTGTCCTTAGGATGAAATGGCTTATTTATATTATATGCATAAACAGTTTTAAAATTAATTACCCCAAAATTATATTCTTCCAAAGGTTTTACCTTAAAAATATTATTAGATTTAAAACCCACCTCTATACATTTATCATATATATCATAAGGACCAACTATAACTGTATTATCATTTTTAATATTCAAAATATCTTCTTTAGAAAAATGATCATAATGAGAGTGAGTTATAAATATATAATCTGCATCGTGTTTCTTTTCCATTTGAATTGGATCAAAATATATCTTTATATCTCCACTAATCAAAATACTACTTTGTACATTAACTGATATCATAATACCTCCTATATCAAATTATTTTCCTTTAAAAACTCTTCAGCAACACTCTCAGGATTTTTACCTAATTCATCAACTTCATAATTTAACTCTTGAACACTTTCATTAGTTAAATATCTCCCTAAATTATTCATAAGTTCTTCAAGTTCTGGATATTCTTCTAATACTGAATTTCTAATAACTGGGACCGCATAATAAGGTGGAAAGAAATTCTTATCATCTTCTAAAACAACTAACCCAAACTTTTTAAGTAATCCATCTGTCGTAAAGGCATCAATCACCTGACTATTATCATTCATTAAAGCTGTATATCTTGGACTACCGTCAATAGCAATCACCTCATTAAAATTAAGTCCATAAGCTTTATTAAGACCACTTAAGCCATCCTCACGATTAACAAACTCTAATGTTGGTGATATTTTTAACATACTAGAATATGGTACTAAATCAGAAATAGTCTTTAAATTGTATTTACTAGCTGTATCCTGTCTAACCGCCAAAGCATAAGTATTATTGAAACTCATTTGCTTTAAAACCGCTAAATCATATTTACTATCAAACTCAGATTTAACCGTTTGATAAACCTTATTAACATCATTGATTGGTGAATAATCCAAAATATCCGTATAATCAGTTCCTAAATAATCGATATATAAATCTATATCTCCTCTTTGAATTGCTGAAAATACCACTTGCGCTCCTCCTAAATTACATTTTCTATTAACCTTAATATCTGTATTTGCTTCTATATAATCAGCCGTCATCTCACATAAAATATTTTGCTCAGTAAAATCTTTACCACTTACAGTAATTGTTTTTGCATTACTATCACTAATTTCAATTGTACTTAAAAATACAAGACCAATTAAAATCAAAATAATAAATAACATTATCTTTTGTTTCTTACGTTTTTTCAAAACTTCTTCTCTTGATATTTCTTTCATTTGTAAACTTACAGGTGTTACTAACTTTTCAATCAAACCAAAGAAATAATCGACAACTAAAGCCAAAATACAAGCAGGAATAGCTCCGGCTAAAATCTGATAATTATTAACTGTCCTAATACCAGAGAATATCAAATATCCAAGTCCGCCACCACCAATAAAGGCCGACATTGTCATAAGTCCAACTGCCGAAACAGCTGAAATTCTAATACCAGCCATAATAACTGGTAGTGTTTGAGGTATTTGAATTTTAAACAAAATTTGTCTTTTAGTAAGACCAATTCCCTTAGCCGACTCTATCATCGTCTCACCAATACCATTAATTCCAGTATATGTGTTTTTAATAATTGGTAATAACGAATATAAAATAACTACAATAATTGCTGGCACAGTTCCAATTCCAACAAAAGGTATCATAAAACCAAGTAAAGCCATCGATGGAACTGCTTGAATAACACTAGATAATCCAAGTGTCGGTTTAGAAAGTTTTTTAATATAACTAATAATTATTCCAATTGGTACTCCAATTAAAATAGAAAGTCCAACAGCTATAAAAGTCAGTTCAATATGTTCTAAAAATAAAGAAATAATTTGTTCATGATTTTGAATAACATAATCGATAAATCCCATATTATTCCTCCTCTTCCAAGAACTGTTGACTTAAAGCCATAATCAAACTACTTCTAGTAATTAAACCACATAAATGATTTTCATCGTCTAACACTGGAATATTTGAAAGCCTACTTTCAGTAACCATTTTAGCAAGTGTAGTAATCGAATCGCCCTTTTTAACTGTCGGTATATCTTTAAGCATATATTCAGAAACTTCTTTCTTCATACTTTCCTTATCAGTTATACTCTCCGCATACAAAACACCTAAAAAATTTTTATCTTCATCAACAACCATCAAACTATCAACTTTCATCATTTTCATCTTATTAAGACAGTAAAAAACTGAATAATTCGGAAAACAAGTAACCGGTTTATCAATCATTATATCTTCTACCTTAATATACTTAGGACTAGTCCAAATTCTCTTCTTACCAACAAATGTCTTAACAAAATCATTTACGGGATGTTTCAAAATATTTTCTGGAACATCATACTGTACTAACTGTCCATTATCAAATATAGCAATCTTGTCCGCAAGCTTAATAGCTTCATCCATATCATGTGTAACAAAAACTATAGTTTTATGTAATTTACTCTGCAATTTTAAAAGTTCATCTTGTAAAGCAACCCTACTCATCGGATCTAATGCACTAAATGGCTCATCCATTAAAATAATATTGGGATTAGTAATAAAAGCCCTTGCAATTCCAATACGTTGTTGCTGCCCACCAGAAAGCTCACTAGGATATCTATCTAATAAAGATTCATCTAATCCAATCATATCCATCATTTTTAAAGTTTCACTTTCAATCTGTTTCTCTGGCATTTTCAAAACCTTAGGTATAATTGTAATATTTTCTCTAACTGTCATATGAGGAAATAAACCTGTTTGCTGAATAACATATCCCATACCTCTACGAAGTTTAATTTCATCAATTGTTTTAATATCTTTTTCATCGATAAAAATATCTCCCTTAGTAGGAGTAATTAACTTATTTATCATTTTTAATAAAGTTGTTTTACCACATCCAGATTCTCCTATTAAAACCGTAAATTTCCCAGTTTCTATTTGTAATGAAATATCCTTTAAAACAACATTGTTCTTATATGCTTTTGATACTTTTTTAAATTCAATCATCGAATCATCTACCTCTATCATAATTATATCATGCTTAAACAAACAAAAAACAGTAAATAAAAAAAATAGACACTTTAAGGTGTCTAGTCCAAATCAATTTCACCCTCAAAAATAGTTCTTGCTGGACCTTTCAAATATACATGATTATCTTCAAGTTTCCATTCTATTTCTAACTTACCACCAAGTAAATTAACAACAACATCTCTTTCCGTATAACCATTTAAAATGCTGGCAACTACAGAAGCACAGGCTCCAGTACCACAAGCCAAAGTTTCTCCTACACCACGTTCCCAAACACGCATATTTATCTCATGATTACTAACAATATCAATAAATTCCACATTAGTTCTATTTGGAAAATAACTACTATTCTCAATAACAGACCCAACTTTTTCAATTTCGATTTTCTTAACATCATCTATAAAACATATAGCATGCGGATTTCCCATAGAAACACAAGTAAATCTTACCTTATCATTAAAACTAGGTAAATCCATATTAACACTAGCAAACTTTATTCCATCTTTAATTTCTTCATTAAAATTCACTACCGGTATTTTATCAGCTTCTAATATAGGTTCACCCATATCCACCTTAACTAAAGAAACCTTGTCATTTTCTATAGTTAATTCTAAAGTTTTAATGCCTGCTAATGTTTCAATTGTAATATCCGTTTTATCGGTAAATCCCTTATCATAAACGAACTTACCAACACAGCGAATTCCATTACCACACATCTCAGCTTGTGATCCGTCTGGATTATAAATATTCATTTTAAAATCAGCAATATCACTTTCACTAATTAAAATTAATCCATCAGAACCAACACCAAAATGTCTATCACTAATTTTTTTAGCAAGTTCACTAGGGTTTTCTATTCTTTGATTAATAGCATCGACATAAATATAATCGTTACCAATACCTTCCATCTTTGTAAATTTAAGCATATCAATCACCTCTGATGCTTTTTAATTTTATATTTAAAAATTTATTTTGTCAATTTCTTTAAATATAAATCGATATTATAAGCTGCATCCCTACCAGAACGAGCCGCATAAGCCACAGTTCTCTCCTGACGGGATAAATCTCCACCTGCAAAAACTCCAGGTAAAGATGTCATCTGCCTCTTGTCAGTTTTAATATATCCATCAACATCTAATTTAAGACCAAGTTTTTTAGTAATTTTTTCATCAGGTTTAGAACCGATTGCAAAAAACACATAATCACATGGATAAACAAACTTAAATCCATCATTAGTCATTAAATATACCTTATAAATATTTCCATTTTTTATAATTTGTTTAACATTTGTATTAAAAATAAATTCTATATTTTCTTTTTTAGACACCTCTACTTCACTTTTATTAGCTTTCATATCTTTTTCATTTCGGCGATAAACAACTAAAACATTTCCACCATTTTTCTTAGCTGTTCTAGCCATATCCATAGCTACATCGCCACCACCAACAACAATAACGTTTTTACCTTTAAAATCTAAAACCTTTTTACTTTCTAAAAATTCATTAGCTCCATAAACATTATCTAAATTCTTACCTTTTATATTAGGTAATACTGATACATTAGCTCCAAAACCTAAAAATACAGCATCATATTCTTTTTTCAAATTTTTAAGCGTAATGTTTTTTCCAAGTTCAAAATTAAATTTAACTTCTATTCCTAAATCAATAATTCTTTTAAATGTTTTTTCTGCAATAACTTTATCTAATCTAAAATCTGGAATTCCATGACTTATAATTCCACCAACATAATCGTATTTTTCATATATTGTAACACTATAACCTAATTTTCTTAAAAAAGCCGCACAAGTAAGACCAGCTGGTCCAGCTCCCACAATAGCCACTTTTTTATTATTTTCTTTAATCTCACTAAAAATAGGATAATTCTCATTAATAGCCTTATCCCCAATAATTGCTTCAATTTTACCTATTTGAACCGGTTCACCTTTCAATCTTCTAACGCAATTGCCCTCACATTGTCTATCAAAAGGACAAATTCGTCCACAAATAGAAGAAAGTACCGTTGTTTCACTAAGCACACTAAAAGCCTCTAGAAAATTATCTTCCTTAGCTAACTTAATTAACTTTGGAATATCATTTTCTAAAGGACAACCTTTTTTACAAGGTTTAGTAGGACAATTTAAACAATAATTAACTAATTCCTTAAAATCGTTCATAAACTATTCCTTATTAATTGTAAATGTAACCTTATATTGACTACCCAAATCTAATTCATCAACATTTACAAAATATCCGTTTTGTTCTATTTTATCAGCGCAATCTCTAAGCATTTTAACAATTTGTGCGAAATGAGCAGGATTTGCAACTGGTTTAACATCCTGACTAATTGTACTAGCCATTGTTGGCGCTGGTGTGACTGATGGTTCAGAATGTATTGCATATTCATTTAAAGCATCATCAGCAATAATATCAGTACTTGGAATAGATGCCTCTAGTGTAGAAGAACTAGGTTCTACTTCACTAACAGGTTCAGATATATTTGGAATAGAAGGTTCTGGAATAGGAGTAGGTGCTACCTCATTAACAGGGCTAGATACATTTTGAACTGACTCTACTGGAGTTAAAACATTAGGAGTAACTGGCTCTACCACTTCTTGTACTGGTGTAACAGTTTGGACAGGTTGAATTACTGGTTGTTCAGCGGGTGCTGAAGAAACCTCATTATTGTTTCTTTTAGCCTTATTTTCATTATATCTTTTCAAAGCATCTGCTACCGCACTTGAAATAGCTTGCTTAGTATCATCGGAAATCACCTCAGATACAGCACTAGGTTCTTGAACCACTCCTGGATTTTGTACAGGTTCTACTGGAGTTGAAACACTAGGGGCAACTGGCTCTACTGTTTCTTGTACTGGTGTCACTGAAGGTGTAGATTGAGTCACCGGTTGCTCAGCAGATTTTACTAGCTCAGGTTGTAACCCAGCATTAGCCGTAGTTTGTAAAGACTCAGGTGTTTGCAAAGATACAGGCTGAGTAAACATACTATCAAAAGTCACCACATTATTAGCTGGTTGTTGAACTGGTTTTACTGGTTCAGGTTGTGGTGCTACACTTATAAACTTACTAGGTTCTAAATTTGGATTTTGTACAGGCTCTTCCCTAACAATCGGTTCACTTTGAACATCATTTCCTGGTTGCATTAAACCAGAAATATCTTTAGGTGCCTCTTGTGGCATATTAATATCCTTTGCTTCTCTCATAATTTTTTCTATATCCATACTTCCATTTCCCCTTTCTTCTCTTACAGGTTTTATATCTTCTACTACTTCGTCAAATAAACTTTCAATATCTTCCGGAGAACTTTTAACACTCTTAACCTCATTTGATACAGCATTATTCACTTGAGGTTGAATATCTATAGTTACAGGTTTAACAGGTCTATTTTCTATTTTAGTTTCTTCACGTAACTTTTCTATTACTTTATCGGTCTGTTTAACTGTCAATCTCTCCTCGACAATCTTATGAAGCATTTCAACTTGTTTTTCCTTATCAGGTATTCTAAGTAAACTTCTCGCATGTCTTTCAGAAATCTTATTATTAAGTAAATAACTTTGAACTTCATCATCTAAATTTAATAATCTTATTTTATTCGCAATCGTAGATTGAGCCTTACCTATCTTTTTAGCAAGCTCTTCTTGTGTAATATATCCCATGTCTAAAATCCGTTTATAAGAAACGGCTTCTTCAATAGGACTTAATTGTTGTCTTTGGATATTTTCAAGTAGTGCGATTTCTTCACTATCTTTATCCGATAAATTCACGATAATAGCAGGAATGGTAGATTTGTTCGCAAGTTTACTAGCTTTAAAGCGTCGTTCACCCGCAATAATCTCATATTTATTGCTGACAGGTCTTACCACAATTGGCTGAATAACGCCATACTTCGTGATCGAATCTGCTAGTTCTTCAAGTTTTTCGCCATCAAATTTAATTCGTGGCTGAAACCTGTTTGGTAAAATATCATTAATATTTAAAACCGTTAATTGACCATTTTCGAACACAATCCACCCCTCCCTTCTATTCTTTTACTTTATAATACTATTTTTCGGGAAATAATTCAACAGTTATACAAAATTTAAAGAAAAAACTTTACCAACTACATTTGGTAAAGTTCATAAAATTTTTATAAAGGCTTTTTCTTTATTTCTGCATATCTTCTTGGGTATTTAGAATTTGTCTTCTCCAACTTAATAACATCAACTAAAGTTCTATTACTTTCTTCAAAAGGTAATTTAAACTCTAATATTTTATTAATTTTGGAATTTAATACCTTTAAAGCATTTATTCCATCAGAACTATCATCTAACCCTCTCATCGCAATCAAATGCCCATTAACTTTTAAAAGTGGTATTCCATATTCAAGTAATACCGGAAAACTAGATAAAGCTCTAGCTGTAACCACATCAAAACATTCTCTATGGTCTCTTCCATACTCTTCCGCACGCGCATGCACTAAAGTCACATCTTTCAAACCTAATTCTTTAACTATAATATCTAAAAATTTAATTCTTTTATTTAATGCATCAACCAAAGTAAGTTTTAACTGTGGAAAAAATATTTTAAGTACAATTCCAGGAAAACCCGCACCTGTTCCTAAATCACATAAACTATCTATTTTACTTAAATTGGTTATCTTAACTAAAGTTAAACTGTCATAAAAATGTTTTAAAAACACCTCATTTTTCTCAGTTATTGCTGTTAAATTAATCTTTTCATTCCACTCTTTTAATAAATCCGCATACTTTTCTAATTTAATAATCTCATCATCAGTAACTGAAATACCTAATTTTAATACTTCTTCTTTAAATTCTTCTATATTCATGCGTTACCTCTTTTCATATACATTGTTAAAATAGAAATATCAGCCGGATTTACCCCACTAATTCTCATTGCTTGTCCAATCGTAAGTGGTCTAACTTCTTTTAACTTTTGCTTAGCTTCACTAGCTAAATTATGCATCGCATCATAATCAATATCTTCTGGTATTTTCTTATCTTCTAATTTTTTTAACTTCTCAGCTTCAAGTAATGACTTTTTAATATATCCCTCATATTTAGCTGATATAGAAATTTGTTCTAAAACCTCAAAGCTATATTCATTATCTAAAAACTGAGTTAAATCAGTAATTTTGATTTCTGGTCTTCTAAGTAAATCATATAAAGAAACACCATCTTTTAATTCTTTAGTACCTAAACTAACTAAATAATCATTATTTTTAGGAGTTAATCTTTTTTCTTTAAATTCTAATGTTGCCTTTTCTATTTCTTCTTTCTTATTAATAAACTTCGCATATTTTTCATCAGATACTAATCCAAACTTATGACCATATTCTCTAAGCCTCAAATCCGCATTATCTGTTCTAAGTAAAAGTCTATATTCCGCACGTGAAGTTAACAACCTATAAGGATCTCTTATACCTTTGGTAATTAAATCGTCAATTAATACCCCGATATAAGCCTCATCTCTTCTTAAAATAAATGGTTCCTTACCCTCTAATTTCAAACAAGCATTAATACCAGCCATTAATCCCTGGCAAGCAGCCTCTTCATATCCACTAGTACCATTAATCTGACCAGCAGTAAATAAATTTTCAATTAACTTAGTTTCCAAATTAAATTTAAGTTGCGTTGGATAAATCGCATCATATTCTATCGCATAAGCATACTTTAATATCTTCGCATTTTCTAATCCAGGCAAACTATGAACCATCTTTTCTTGTACATCATAAGGCATACTTGTTGAAAAACCTTGAACATATATATAATCATAATATAAACTTTCAGGTTCTAAAAATAACTGATGTCTTTCCTTATCACTAAACCTAACTATCTTGTCCTCAATCGATGGACAATATCTTGGACCAACACCTTTAATATCAGATAACCCTCCATACATACTAGATTTATTTAAATTATCTCTAATAATTTTATGTGTATCATCATTAGTATAAATTAAATAACAAGACACCTGTTTATCTATATCATACATCGGTTCATTATCAAAACTAAAAGTGTGATAAACATTATCGCCATTTTCCAACTTAGTCTTAGAAAAATCAATACTATCTTTAGCTATTCTAGGTGGTGTTCCAGTCTTTAATCTTTTAATAATAAAACCTTTTTTAGCCAAATTATCACTTAAATAATTAGATGGCTTCTCACCATGAGGTCCCTCTCTATGACGAGTATCACCTACCATAATATCCGCATTCATATAAGTACCAGTTGTTAAAATAACCGCTTTAGCTTTAATCTCTTCTCCACTTTCAAATAATACACCACTAACCTTATTATTAGGAGTTATTATATCTTTAACTAAAGCTTCCTTAATATCTAAATTATCTGTACTCTTCAAAGTTTCAATCATATTTTTCGGATACGTAACTTTATCTGCTTGCGCGCGAAGCGATCTAACTGCTGGACCTTTAGCTGTATTAAGCATCTTTATTTGTAATAAACTCTTATCCGCATTATTTCCCATCTCTCCACCTAAAGCATCGATTTCTCTAACAACTATACCTTTCGCACTTCCACCAATAGATGGATTACAAGGCATATCTGCAATATTATTAATATTTCCTGTAACAAGTAATGTTTTGTGTCCCATACGTGCACATGCTAAAGCTGCCTCACATCCCGCATGTCCACCACCTACTACAATAACTTCATATTCCATATTTCTCACCACCAAATACTAGAGTTAATTCTACATCAGAGAAACACTTTAGTCAAATAAATAAAACTTTTATTTAAAAATAATAAATCTTATTGTATTTTATATAACTATTCGTTATAATTATATCAAGGAATGTTTAATAGAGTTAGTGCGACCTCTTTTTCAAAAGAAAAGGAGGTGATGGTTATGACCAAAAGAGAAAACTCTTTCTTTGTTATAATTATCCTCCTATTTATTTTAGTATTTTTAATACTATTTAAATAGACAAAAGCACCTAACTCATTCCATCAATGATTTAGGTGCGAACCAAGAATTGGTCGTGCTCAACATTGGCGTATTGAACATTCCTTTTTTATTTTATGAAGTTTCCTTCATCTATATACATAATATCACAAATTTAACTTTATGACAAATTAATTTTACAGCAAATAAAAGACTAATAGATTAAAACTAACTTTATAATACTAGTGTTTAAAATGTTTCCCAGTCAATGTTGTTTCTGATTGAAAGCTACCTAAATTAGCATCTAAAAATAACTTTATCACCTTTATTGTATATGTCTTTAACTCTTCTAAATTCAAATCAAACAATTCTTTAGTAATATTTTTATCACCCATTAAAGAACAAGCATATATAAGTGAAACTTCAGAAGCTACTCTAAAATGTGTATCTTTATTACTCTCATCACTTAAACTACGATAGCATGTACTAAGCGTATTAATATAATTTTCACCATACATTATTCTTCTAGCTTTTTCATGTGGCTTTTTATATTTAACGCACTTGTTAACCATAAAAATTAATCATATAATTCCCCATATCAAGAGTTTCTTCTATATCTAACAAATAATTTAATTCATTAACATTATTTCCATTTGTATTTTTAAAACAAAACATCTACATTAATTTCTCTAACAACTATACCTTTTGCACTTCCATAAATCGCTGAATTACAAGGCATATCTACAATATTATTAGTATTCCCTATAACAAGTAATTTCTTAATGCCTATACATGCACATACTTAAGCAACTTCACATCCCGCATAACCACCACCTACTACAATTAACTTCATATCCATATAAATTACCACCAAACACTAAAAACAATTTTACAATAAAAAAAAGTTAGTCAATTAAACCTAACTAACCTTAAATCTACTTTTTCATAATATTCAACCAATTTAATTATTTAACTTTATTATTAGAGTTTAAAATATGAGAAATAGAATAATTATACTGCGAAATCACACTATTTATAAAACCTTTAATCACATCTGAACAGCATTCTTCAAAAGAATGACCCAAAGACATTGCATATTTAAAAATTAATTCAATAAATAAATTACGTTCTTTAACATCACATATAAATTCATGATAAACATCATAGCCATTATATATTTCTGGATTTGTAGAAATCAGCCCCAAACCATCTGTTGAACGCAATATCAAAATCCAACTATCCGCATCAAACATCCAACCAGTACATTCAAGAAGCATTGCATTTAATTCTTCAATTGAAATTGGTAATTCAATATTATTAGTTGCATTCGACAAATATTTTTTTTAATTGTCAGTAACAACTTCAAACTCTTCATCTTCATCAAAAAGATTTTCTTCTGTATAACCTAATTGATTTAAAATATTACGAAAATTAACATCAAACATTCTTATAACCTCCTTCGAATAAATTATGAAGTTTTCTTCACCCAAATACAGAATATCAAAAAAACAAGTAATATTTTCGACAAATCACTTGTTTTACATTTTTATACTACTTTCCAACACAAAATCTACTAAATAATTGATCTAATAATTCATCATCATAACTCTCACCAATTATCTCGCCAAGTAAATTCCATATATCTTTTAAATCAATCTCTACCATATCAATAGGATAATTATCTTCAATCCCTTTTCTAACCGCTTTAACACTCTCTAAAACCTTTCTTAAAATAGCTTGACTTCTCGCACTAGTTAAATAGGTTAAATCAGTTGTTTCTATCTTCTCTAAATTGAATAAACTTTTAATTTTATTACCTATTTCATCAATATTTTCATCATTTAAAGCACTCACATATATAGCATTAGATAACTTTTCATCATCAATTTTCTTCTCTAAATCAGTCTTATTAACTATTGTAATGTAATTCTTATCCTTTAATTTATTCAAAATAATCAAATCATCTGAACTTAATTTTTCATTATAATTAACTACAAATAAAACTAAATCTGCCTCATCTATTAATTTTAAACTTTTCTCTACCCCAATACTTTCAACAACATCATCAGTTTCACGAATTCCAGCTGTATCAATCAAATTTAAAATCAAATTATCGACTCTCAAAGTAGCCTCAACACTATCACGAGTAGTTCCTTGAATATCTGTAACAATAGCTTTATCTTCACCTATCAATCTATTAAGTAAACTACTCTTACCAACATTTGGTTTACCAATAATAGCTGTTTTAATACCATTAGTTAAAACTTCTCCATTTTTACTTTCTTTCAAAATTTTATCTATTTTGTCTTCAAGTTCACTTAAACTTTCATTTATCTTACCTATTGTCATTTCTTCTATATCTTCATACTCAGGATAATCAATATTAACTTCAATATTCGCAATTATACCTGCAAGCTCATCTCTAAGCTTACTAATCATTGTAGATACCTTACCACCAACTTGATTTAAAGCTATTTTCCGGGAAATATCTGTCTTAGAATTAATCAAATCCATAATACCCTCAGCTTCTGTTAAATCAATTCGCCCATTTAAAAATGCTCTTTTAGTAAACTCTCCAGGTTCAGCAAGTCTACAACCATTCACAAGTAATAATTCTAAAATCTTATCAGTTGTCATAATTCCACCATGTGCATTAATCTCAACAACATCTTCCTTAGTAAACGTTTTAGGAGCTCGCATAACAGAAACCAAAACTTCATCTATTTTTTCATCGCCATCCATTATATAACCATAATGAATAGTATGTGTAGGCGCATCTTTAAAATTTTTATTAGAAAAAATCTTACTAACTACATTAATAGCTTCATCACCACTAACTCTAATTATCGAAATAGCCCCAATACCTTGAGCTGTCGAAATAGCTGCTATTGTATCATCCATCTAATCACCTCTTTCCAAATTTAAAAAATTTCTTTACCTTATATACCATACGAGCTAAACCAAAATACTTAGGCAAAGCTTTTATATTAATCACAACATCCATAGAAAGTCTTTTATCTGCATAAGTAACAACCCAACCTTCTTTATATTTCGGCGGAATTATGTTAAGTGGAAACATATGTCTTTCTATTATGTTGGCAATCCTCGCATTCATCAGTTCTGGAAAAAACTTATAAGCATTTTCCATTGCCTCATGTGCATGAACAAAACCGTGCTGCTTAAAAAAAGAAACTTTTTTATCTAAATTATCTTGCCAAGGTTTTGTATAAAAATCATGTAATAAACCACCAATTGCCGCATCATAATAGTTCCACTTTCTTTTTTTACATATTCTATAAGCTAAATAAGATACAGCTAAACAATGTTCATAAAGTGAGCAACTTTCATGATGAACCCAATCTTTTCTCTTTTGAAATTCTCTTGAACCTAAAATAGGAGCTACTATATGTAAAAATTCTTCATCGCTTGCTATTTCTTTAGTAATATCTTTCTTACGCATGTTAAATTTTCCAACTCCTTTTCATCACCTGTATTATAGCATACAAATAGAAAAAACGATAAATAAATTATCGCTTTCATTCATTCATAAATAAATTATTTGAATAAAATATAGAATCACAGGTTAAATTAATATTCAATCTTTTTAAAGTATTTAAATCACCATTATAAACCATAAATGAAGCATGGGCTTCCAAACCAGAAAGTTTATTCAAATTTTTAAGGGCTTCTTTAACTATCGGATTAGTAACTGAACAAATACTTAAAGCAATTAATACTTCCTCCAAATTTAACGACCTAGAAGCATGATTACTTAATGGTTTTAATTTCAATATTGGTTCTAACACAGTCTTAGAAAGTAAATCAACATCATCAGGAATATTAGTAAGTTCCTTAATCGCATTTAAAATCAAACTACTAGCTGGACTTAAAAGTTCAGTCTTTTTACCAGTAATAATTTTCCCATCAGGTAACTCCAAAGCAATAACTGGAATATCTTCACTATTACTTTTTTCTTGAGCCGCCAAAATAACTGGTCTTTCCTTTAAAGGATTAATCTCTAACTCATTCATTAAAAGCTTAATTCTCTCACAAACATATTCTTCACTAGTACCAGTCTTATAATCACATAAAGCTTTATAATATCTTCTGATTATCTCTTGCCTACTAGCTTCACAAATTACCTCATCATCATCTATCGCATATCCTATCATATTAACACCCATATCCGTAGGTGAATAATAAATATTCTTACCTGTAATTTTATGAAGTATTGCTTTTAAAACAGGAAAAACCTCTAAATCACGATTATAATTAACTGACGCAACACCATATTTTTCTAAATGAAACGAATCTATCATATTAACATCTTTCAAATCAGCAGTAGCGGCTTCATAAGCCACATTAACTGGATGTTTTAAAGGCAAATTCCAAACCGGAAAAGTCTCATACTTCGCATAACCAGCCTTAACTCCTCTTTTATATTCATGATAAAGTTGAGATAAACAAGTAGCCAATTTACCACTAGATGGTCCAGGGGCTGTAACCACAACTAACTTTTTAGTCGTTTCAATATAAGGATTAGCCCCATATCCCTCATCACTTACAATTACATCAACATCGGTTGGATAACCTGCAGTCGGAGTATGAACGTAGGTTTTAATATTTCTTTTTTCAAGCTGATTTCTAAACTTTTTACTACTTTCCTTACCACTATATAAAGTAATAACCACACTGTTAACAGATAAACCTAAATTTTGAAATTCATCAATTAACCTTAAAACTTCCATATCATAAGTAATTCCATAATCAGCACGAATTTTCTTTCTTTCAATGTCTTTAGCATTAATACAAATAATTATTTCTGCTATTTCTTTAAGTTCACAAAGCATTTTAATCTTAGAATCAGGTTCAAAACCAGGTAAAACCCTACTAGCATGATAATCATCAAATAATTTACCACCAAATTCCAAATAAAGTTTATCAAATTCATTTATTTTTTCTTTAATTCTTTTACTTTGAATTTCTACATATTTCTTATTATTAAAACCTTTTTTCATAACTCACACCACCCTCTACTATAAATAGTAGCACATCTATAAACATATTGAAACACACAAAAAGAAGAAATTAATCTTCCTTAATCTTAATAACTACATATCTATTAGGAGCTTCGCCTTCACTTTGAGTAGCTAAACCATCATATTCAGCAATTATCGTATGAACAATTCTTCTTTCATAAGAATTCATTGGGTCTAATTTAGCTTCTATCTTAGTTTTTAAAACTTCTCTAGCTATTTTTTTAACTTCTCTTTCGATATTCTTTTCTCTTTTTGCCTTATATCCAGAAATATCTAAATTAACTTTAATATCGAAGTTTCCATATTTTCTAAGTGACTGTCTTAAAACTGTTTGAATAGCATTTAAGGTTTTACCCTCTTTTCCAATCATAACACCACTATCATCTGTAATAATAATAGCTGATATAACACCATCTTTTTCATTAACTTCAATATTAAATGAAGTATTCATTTTAGATGCAAGTTCATTTAAAAACTCTTTAACATATTCCTTAACATCATATTTAGTTACTACATAAGCTGTATATTTTTTCTTTCCAAAAAGTCCTGATGCTTCTTCAAAATAAGTATAAACCTCATTTGAATTAACATTTAACTCTTCTAAACACTTAGTTAGCGCTTCTTCTTTGTTTTTTGATTCGTTTTTTACTACCTCTAGCATTCTCTTTCATCCTCCTAATCACTTCAGCTTGAATAATGGTAAATAAACTACCAGTTATCCAATATATTATAATACTTGTTGGCATTGTAAATGAAGTAATTACAATAAATACAAGCATTACATTCATCATTATTTTCATTTGGTGTTGTTGTTCTTCACTACCACTACTAACACCTGAATTTAACTTGAATGAGAAGAATGTTGTTAATCCTACTAAAATTGGTAATAATAGATAAACCCAGTTACCATTAGTAAAACTATCTAAAAATACTGAAAAATCAAAACTTCCTCCAAATAATCCAACAAATGGACTCATTCCTAAATTAAAGCATAAGAATTTACCCTCGAAAATAATTGGTAATCTATTCAAACTTTCCAAGAAAGCAAAGAATAATGGCATTTGAATAAACGCAAACAAACAACCAGACATTGGGTTAATATCATACTTCTTATAAATTCCCATCATCTCTTGTGCTTTCATCATTTGATCTTCTTGACTCTCACGTCCACGATATTTTCTTTCTAACTTTTCTAAATCCTTTTGAGCAAACTTCATATTTTCAGATTGCAAAGCTGATTTTTTACTAATTGGGAAAATAATCAAACGAATAATTATAGTAACAACAACAATTGCAAAACCATAATTACCAAGTATCTCTCCAACCTTAACAATAAACCAGCTTAAAGGTTTAATAAATATTGTCTCCCAAATTCCTCCATACTCACCAGAAGCAGGAGTAAACTCAGAACACTCTGGAAGTTTATCAATATCTACTTTATATTTCTCATATGTTTTTATAACATCTTTATTTGTCGGCTTACAAAGTATATTTTCAGCTAAAGTCTGACCAGTAGTATTTTCTTTTACTGATTTACCATCTTTATCTTGAACATACGTAGTACAACCAGACAGCGAAAGTGTTAATAATCCTATTGCCGCAAGCAATCCTATTTTCTTACGCATCTTTTCGCTCCTTTACTAATTTTAATTTTTTTAAAGCAAAATTCAAATTCTCACTCATTTCACTAAAGCTTCGATTCAAAATTCCTTTACCAACTATTATAATACAATCAAAATCATTTTGATAGTCATTTTGTGAAACTATTGCTTTAATTTGTCTTTTAACTCTATTTCTCGTTACCGCATTTCCTACCTTTTTACCTACCGAAAATCCGAATCTATAAATAGAGGGCTCCCTTTTATCTATATATATAATATAATCTTTATATTTAAAAGGTCTATTTTCTTTAATAATTCGGTTATAATCACGATTTTCTTTAACTATATTAACTTTTTTCATAATTTCACCTATAAATTACTAATAAAGCCACTGCCCGCCAGCAGTGGCAATTTAATGAGATAATACCTTGCGGCCTTTTTTTCTTCTTCTACTTACTACACCAGATTCCATTCGCGCAAAAAATCCCATTTTCTTACTTCTCTTACGAGTATTTGGTTGAAATGTTCTTTTAGACATCTATTACACCTCCTAATTAAATTCACATTGCTTAATAAATTATATAGATAAAAGACCTATTTGTCAATTTATTAAACAAAATTAATTACAAAAATTGCAGACATTATACCAAAAATTTCAAAAAAAAGCAACATTCAAGTTTTCCACAGTAAAATTTTTTCTAATTTTATCCACTTTTTATTTCCACACAAAATTGCCATATATTATAAACTTTTTTTTCCATTTTTCAACATATGTGTAAAAGAAAAATTTATGCACAAATGTGCAAAAATAATTATCCACAATTTATGTGGAAAGATGACAAAATTCGACAAAATTAAACAAAATAAAGGGTGTTAATAACTTTTTTATATTTTTCCACAGTTTTTATAGAAAAAAATGTAAATTTATTGTAAAATGTATGTAGATTGTTTATTAACTATGGGGGTAGTAGTATGGATTTAGAAAACATGTGGTCCGTTTTTTTGTCTAAAATTGAGATAAAATTAAAGCCTGTTTTATTTCAAACTTGGTTTCAAGAAACAAAGTTAATAGATTTAAATAATGAATATGCCATAGTCGAAGTTCCACTAGATGTGCATAAAAAACACTTACAAGAAAACTATGGTGAAATAATAAAAGAAACCTTTATGGAAGTTACCGGATCTATCTTCAAATTTAAATATGTCACTAAAGACGAGATAACTGAAGATAAACCCCAAACAAAAGTAGAAGACAATAATGAAGCACTATTTGAAAGCGGACTTGATAGTAAATATACATTTGATAACTTTATTTCAGGAGAAAGTAACAAATTTGCCAAAGCTATTGGACTAGCAGTAGCCGAAAAACCAGGCGCTATGTATAATCCTTTATTTATATATGGTAACAGTGGACTTGGAAAAACCCACTTAATGCACGCTATTGGAAACTACATCATGGCAACATCTAATAAAAAAGTATTATATGTAACCAGCGAAAAATTTGTTGATGACTTTCTTAATATATATAGAAAGAACGAAACAAGTAATTTTAAAGCTGTGGATAACTTTAAAAGAAAATATCGTGACATCGATGTTTTAATGATTGATGACATCCAATACTTAGAAATTGCTAGTAAAACTCAACAAGAGTTTTTCAACACATTTAACGAATTACACACAAAAAATAAACAAATTATTATATCTTCAGACCGTTCACCAGATGATCTAAAAAAACTAGAAGAAAGACTTAGAACAAGATTTAACTGGGGATTAACTATCGACATATTACCTCCAGACTTTGAACTAAGAATGGCCATTATAGATAAAAAAATCGAAGCTCATCACATAGGAAGTTTTGTTCCAAGAGAAGTCAAAGAATATATTGCCAACAACTGTACAACAGATATTAGAAAACTAGAAGGAGCTTTGACTAGAGTATTTGCTTATGCTACTATAATGAATGGTTCTGAAATAACCTTAGAACTTGCAGTTGAAGCACTAAAAGATTATATTGGAAAAAACATCATATCGAGAAACAAAATAGATCAAGTAATTCAATTAGTAGCTAACAATTACAACATTACTGTGGAAGACATAAAATCTAAAAAAAGGTTATCCAAAATAGCCGTTCCAAGACAAATTGGAATGTATATATGTAGAGTTCACTTAAAAGAATCTCTACCTAAAATTGGTAGTGAATTCGGTGGAAAAGATCATACAACAGTTATGCACTCAGTTGCAAAAATAAAAAGAGAACTAAAAAAAGATAAAAATCTCGAAGTGGAAATCTCTAAAATAATTAACCAAATTAAATAGTGGATAATAAAAGTTTTTTCCACAGTTATGCACAAAGTGTAAACCAAGAAAAAAGTCTTAAATAACAATGTAAAGTTATACTTTTCCACACTTATCCACATCAATAATAAAAAATAACTTAATTAATAATAAAACAAAGGAGTGATTTTAAATGAAATTAGAAATTAAACAAAACGTACTTTTAGAACATTTAAACTATGTCATAAGAGGTATTTCAACAAAAAACCTAAGACCTATTTTAAACTGTATAAAATTTGAACTAACTGATGATGGTTTATATTTAATGAGTACTGATAGTGATATTTCAATAAAAACATTTATAGATAAAAAAGATATTAACAATATAGACACAAAAGGAGAAATCGTTGTATCAGGTAGATATATATATGAAATAATAAGAAAATTACCAGATGAAATAATTAATTTAGAAGAAGTTATCGATTCTAAACTATATATAACAACTAAAAATTCATCATTTACCTTAAATTGTAGTAATGTTAATGAATTTCCTGATTTAGAATTAGAATTTAACCAAAATCCTATCATTTTAAATCAAAAACTATTTAAAACAATCATCAGTCAAACATCATTTGCTACATCAACTAGTGAAACAAGACCAGTATTAACCGGTATTAACTTTAAAATTGAAGGTAATACCTTAGAATGTACAGCAACCGATTCATATAGATTAGCTGTTAAAAAAATCACATTAGATAATAATGCTGTGGAAAACTCCAATATTATCATTCCAACTAAGAACTTAAATGAATTAGTTAAATTGATGAACGAAGATGAAGAAAACTTAGAAATGCATATATTTGCTAACAAAGTTGTCTTTAAATTCGGTCAAATAACAATGATGACAAGATTAATTAGTGGTACTTATCCAGATACATCTAAATTAATACCAGAAACATATGAATTAACAATGCAAGTAAAATATGATGATTTATATAGTGCCATTGATAGAGCATCCCTATTAACAAACGAAAGTGATAAAAACACAATTAAATTTGAAACAACAAGTGATACCGCAATAATTTCTTCAAATATCCCAGAAATAGGAAATGTCGAAGAAAAAATTACTGTGGAAAAAAATAATGATAGTGAAATAAAAATTGCTTTCAACTCTAAATTTATGATGGATGCTGTAAAATCATTAGAATCAGAAGAAATAGAACTAATGTTCAATGGAGAAATTAAACCAATAATTCTTAAAAATGTCGAAAGTGACGCTCTAATTCAATTAATTTTACCAATCAGAACTTACTAAAAAGTTCTTTTTTTTGAAAAAATTACCATTATCGACAAAATCAAACAAAATTCGACCCTCAAAATGAGTATAAGAGAGTTGTCATTTTTTATGACGAGGAGGGTTTATGGTTAAAGAAAGTTATGAAATTAATAGTTCGACATGTGCACTTATACCAAATAGTAATTTTACAAGTACAATAATAGAAAAACATACTAAGGTAAATTCACCATCCACAGTTTATGAAATTATTAATTATAGTTGTGCATATTATGGTAGTTCATTTAAAGGAAGGTTAAATGGATCGAAATGTGCTTTAGGTAGTAAATATAAGTTACCTATAATTGTTGAAGAATCTAGAGAAATGATATTTTTTCCAACTTCTTCTTATGATAGTAATGATTGTATTTGGATCTCGTTAAATAATATAGCCAATTACACAAGAAAGGAAAATCACGTTATTGTGGTTTTCGATAACAATCAATCAATAGAACTAAAAATGTCGTACGAATCATTTGAAAATCAAGTATTAAGAGCTACAAAACTACTGTTAATTTTAAAAAGCAGAAAAAAAGACATAAATGTATAATAAAATAGGCTATAATTCGCCTATTTTTGCATTTTTAAGCCCATTTTGTGGTATAATGGTTATGAGGTATAGGAGTATGTTAAACACTATAAATCAAAAATAATACACTTAAAAATAGGTAGTGAGGTAAACATGGTCATAAAAACACTTGAAATCCAAAATTTTAGAAACTATGCATCTTTGAAATTAGAACTAAACGATAAAATAAATATTATATATGGACATAATGGCCAAGGTAAAACCAATCTATTAGAAAGTATTTACCTATTAGGTTTTACAACCTCTCACCGCTCTTTTACTTCCGATAATTTAATTAAATCTGGTGAAGACAAAGCCATAATAAAAGGAAAACTTCAAAAAGAGATTTCTTATAATTTGGAAATTAATCTCACAAAAACCAAAAAACAAGTAAAAATTGATGACAAAGTCGTAAGCAAGCAAGCAGACTACATAGAAAAGATGAATGTCATAATTTTTTCTTCTGAGGACTTAGATTTGATTAAAGGAAGCCCTGGTGAAAGACGTAAATACTTTAATTTAGAATTATCTCAGCTATCGATTAATTACTATAGTGCTTTAAATGATTTTAATAAACTTTTAAAAATACGTAATGAATATTTAAAAGAGTTGAGCTTTGATATGCCTACTGATTTAAACTATTTTCACATTCTAACTGATTATTTAGTCAGCAAAAGTATCTTTATTTATCAAATGCGAAATAAGTTTGTGGAAAAACTAAATAAAATATGTCCACCAATATTTGAAGAAATAGCTAATATGAAAGGTTTTAATATTAAATATCATCCATCTATAGAACTGGAAAACTTTGATAAAGAAACCATAAAAAAAGCCTTAGAAGATGCTTATAAAAATCACTTAGAAAAAGAGATAAGACTTAAATCGACATTATACGGCCCTCACAGAGACGATTTCACTTTCAACATAGAAAATAACAACCTAAGAGAATTTGGCTCTCAGGGACAGCAAAAAATGGCTGTAATAGCCCTAAAACTATCTGAGATTGAAGTATTTAAAGATTTCAAACAAACAAGTCCGATTATTTTACTTGATGATGTGTTTAGTGATTTAGACAATACCAAGAAAAACAACTTGTTAAAACACATCGATAAAGACATGCAAGTAATTATAACGACTACAGATTTAGATAGTATTGATGAGAAACTCCTAGCCAAAGCTAAACTTATCCATATAGAAAATGGACAAATACAAGGAACAGAGGTGGAAAAATGAACGAAAATAACGAACACTATGACGTATCCGATATTCAAGTCCTAGAGGGCTTAGAAGCCGTTAGAAAAAGACCTGGAATGTATATCGGAACAACTGATGTTAAAGGTCTACACCATCTTGTGTGGGAAATAGTCGACAACAGTATCGACGAAGCCTTAGCCGGTTACTGTGATGCCATTGAAATAGTTATTAATAAAGGTAATTCAATCACTGTAAAAGATAACGGTCGTGGAATCCCCGTTGGAATGCATCCTAAAACAGGTTTATCAACCGTTGAAACTGTTTATACTGTCTTACATGCCGGTGGTAAGTTCGGTGGTGGCGGATATAAGGTTTCTGGTGGACTCCACGGTGTTGGAGCATCTGTCGTAAACGCTTTATCTAGCTGGACAACTGTAACAGTTTACCATGGTGGTCAAGTTTATGAAGCCAAATTTAAAGATGGTGGACATATCGATCAAAAATTAACAGTCATTGGTGAATGCGAACCTAATAGAACAGGTACTACAGTTACATTCAAACCAGATGCTGATATATTTGATACAGACATTTTTGATTATGAAACCTTAAAAGTCAGAACAAGAGAACTTGCTTTCTTGAATAAAGGTTTAAAATTAACCTTAAGAGATGACAGAGATGAAGAAGATACAACTGGTGAAACATTTCACTACGAGGGTGGTATTAGTGAATACGTTAGATACTTAAATCAAAACAAAACACCAATTCAAAACGATATTATTCACCTAGAGGGTGAAGATGAAGGCGTTTTCTTTGAAGTAGCCATGCAATATAACACTGGTTACACCAGCAACATCTACTCTTTCGTTAATAACATAAACACTCACGATGGTGGAACTCACGAAGAGGGAGTTAGAAGAGCTTTAACACGTGTTATTAATAATTATGCTAGAAAAACAGGATTATTAAAAGAAAAAGATGATTCTCTAAGTGGTGATGACGTTAAAGAGGGTCTAACAATGATTGTCTCTTGTAAACACCCTAACCCACAATTCGAGGGACAAACTAAAGGGCGTTTAGGAAACTCAGAAGTTAGAAAATTAGCTGATAAAGTTTTCTCTGAGGGATTTGAAAGATATCTTTTAGAAAATCCAGACGAAGCAAAAATAATTGTGGAAAAAAATATGACAGCTGCTCGTGCTAGAGTTGCGGCTAAAAAAGCAAGAGAACTAACTAGAAGAAAAAGTGATTTAGATGTTATAAATTTTGGTGGAAAACTAGTA
>CALVIJ010000002.1 GCA_944329505.1 uncultured Bacilli bacterium
AAAATGCGAAATTCAAACCATTAAATGATATTGATAAAGCCGAAGATTATATTGAGAGAAATGGCGCCTACGACTGTAAATATTTTATTTTAAAAAAAATGTACAAGTAAAATTGTATTTTTTTTCCATTCAAATAATCTAGTAAAAAGCTAAATAATTTGATATAATGAATTCATGATAGGAGGCACGTCTATGGAACTAAAAGAAACTATAAACTTATTTGAAGAATGCTTTGATAAATTAAATCAACTATGGAGGTCACTTTGACCCAGAAAACAAAAAGAAAATAATAAAAGATTTAGAAGATGAAATATCATCACCTAATTTCTGGAATGATACTAGACATAGTGAGAAAGTTATCACAACTTTAAATAATGAAAAAAAAGTTCTAAATGATGTTCAAAACCTATTAAATGAAATAAGCGATTACCTAGAAATGGCTAAAACAGTAGACTCTGAAGATGATGAAAGCTTAAATTGGCTTGAAAAAGAAAGTAAAACAATAAGTCAAAAAATAGCCGAAATAGAAACCATAATCTTGTTAAATGGCGAATATGATAAAAATGATGCGGTTTTAGAAATCCATTCTGGTGCTGGTGGTACTGAAGCCTGTGATTGGGCTAATATGTTATACCGTATGTATAGTAGATATGCTGAAAAAAAGTCATATAAAATCGAAGTTATTGACGAGCAACCAGGCCTTGAAGCTGGAATTAAAAGTATAACCTTGATTGTTAAAGGTTTAAATGCTTATGGGTATTTAAAAAATGAAAAAGGAATTCATCGTTTAGTTAGGATATCACCATTTGATTCAGGAGCTAGAAGGCATACTTCATTTGCTTCAGTAACTGTTACTCCAGTCATTGATGACACGGTAAAAGTAGATATTAATGAAAAAGATTTAAAAATTGATGTTTTCCACAGTAGTGGTGCTGGTGGCCAAAGTGTAAATACCACTGACAGTGCTGTTAGAATTACTCACTTGCCAACAGGAATAGTTGTAACCTGCCAAAATGAAAGAAGTCAAGTTCAAAATAAAGCTAAAGCTATGCAAATTTTAAAAAGTAAGTTGTATGAAATAGAAGAAGAAAATAAGAAACGAGAATTAAAAGAGTTAAAGGGTGAACAAAGAGATATTAATTTTGGTTCCCAAATTAGAAGTTATGTTATGCATCCATATTCATTGGTTAAAGATCACAGAACAAATTGTGAAGAAACTAATGTAAATAAAGTAATGGATGGAGATTTAGATAGATTTATCAATGCTAATTTAAGGAGGAATGCCGGATGATATTTGCTAAAAAAAAGCAAATAGATAATAGTAGTCTGTTAAAAGAAATTACAGGCAGTAAAAAAATAAAGAGGTATGTTTCGTTTTTTATTGGTGTATTCTTATCAGCTTTTGCCTTTAATGTTTTCATAAAACCATGTCACTTAATTTTTGGGTTAAGTGGATTATCTATTATTACTGAAGAATTTTTTGGCATTGACCCATCATTAGTGATTTTACTTGGCAATGTAATTTTGTTAATTGCTAGTTATGTTTTTTTGGGAAAAGAAAAAACAAGATTTACAATTTTGGGTTCTATTTTATATCCATTATTTGTCAAACTAACAGAAGTCTTTCCACAGTATATTGATTTAGGCAACACTGAAACAATTGTTATTGCTCTTTGTGGTGCACTACTTAGTGGAATAGGAACAGGACTAGTTTTTAAAAACAACTTTACAACTGGAGGTACAGACGTTTTAAAACAAATACTATCACAATATGGTAAAATGCCATATAGTAAAGCTAACATATATTCTGAAGGACTAATTATGGCCGCAGGTGGTTTCTTCTTTGGATGGCAATCGTTTATATATTCAATCATAACACTTTATACATCTGGTATGATTAGTGATAGAGTCATATTAGGTATTTCTGAATATAAGACATTAGAAATTATCACAACAGAAGAAAAAACAATTAAAGATTTCATCATGGAAACTTTAAACCGTGGAGTTACGGAAATAGAAGCTCAAGGTGGGTATACAAATAAAAGAAAAAAAGTATTATTATGTGCTATACCTACTAGAGAATATTTTATTGCAACGGAAGCTATCAAAAAGATAGACCCAGAAGCTTTCGTTATAGTTATTGATACTTATGAAATACAAGGACATAAAGCTTAAAAGAAAGAAGTGATATAGTGGATTTAATCAGAATGACAAATGTAAAAAAAACCTATAAAACCGGTGTTACCGCTATCCAAGATCTAAACTTAACTATTGCTAAAGGTGATTTTGTATTTATTATCGGTTCAACAGGTTGCGGTAAAAGTACCTTAATTAAAATGCTTTACCGTGAAGAAAAACCTACTTCTGGACAAATCATCGTTGGAGGAATCGACGTTGGAAAACTAAGAAATGGTAAAGTTTATAAAATTAGAAGAAAAATAGGTGTTGTATTTCAAGATTATAAATTACTACCAAAGTCAACTGTTTATGAAAATGTTGCTTTTGCCTTAGAAATATTTGGCCTTCCAAAAGATGAAATTCATGCCAAAGTAATCAAAGTTTTAGAATTAGTTGGTCTTAAACATAAAATAAAAAATTATCCATCACAATTATCAGGTGGTGAACAGCAACGTGTCGCCATAGCAAGAGCCATCGTAAATGGACCAAAGTTATTGATTTGCGATGAACCGACTGGTAACTTAGACCCTACAACAGGAATGGAAATTATGGAAGTTTTAGAAGAAATCAACAAGTTAGGTACAACCATTATCATGGTTACACATGATATCAACATTGTTAAAAAAATGAATAAAAGAGTTATTGTTTTAGACTCTGGTAGAGTTTTAAGAGATTATAAGAAAGGAACATATAGTAATGAAAACAATTAGAATTATTGGAAGAAATTTCCGCGATGCCTTTAAAGGTGTCTTTAGAAACTTTTCATTATCATTTGCCTCTATCTCTTGTATAACTATAACTCTAATAGTTGTTGCCGTTTCTATGGTTTTATCTAACAATGTTGATAATTTTACTCAATTAGTTGAAAAAGATGTCACAATTGTTGCTTTTATTGACAACGCCTTAAGTGATGAACAAATCGATGAAATTAAAGACCAAATAAGCGTTATTAATAATGTTGATACATATGAATTTCGTTCAAAACAAGATATTACGTCTGAAATGCGTGATTCATCAGAAGTCTTTGATAGTATTATGAAAAATTGGACTGACGAAGAAAACCCAATTCAAAATACTTTCCAAGTTAAAGTAAAAGATATTGAAAAAATTGATAAGGTTGCTAATCAAATTGAAAAAATAGATGGTATAACCTTAGTTAAATATGGTGAGGGTATGGTAGACCAATTAATTTCTACATTTGACTTTGTTCATAAAATTTGTATTGGTGCCGTTATTGCTTTAATATTAGTTACCGCATTCTTAATCTCTAACACCATTAAAATCACTATTAATTCTCGTCAAAGAGAAATTGGAATTATGCGTTTAATTGGTGCTTCTAATTTGAATATTAGAATACCATTTATCATTGAGGGATTGTTATTAGGTGCTTTAGGATCTATTATTCCAATCCTTACAACAATTTATGGATATAATGCATTATATAGACATTTTGATGGACATTTATTCTCACAATTTATTAAATTAATAGAACCAGTACCATTCGTTTATACCACATCATTAATACTTCTTGGAATAGGTATTCTAGTTGGTATGTTTGGTTCGTGGAGAGCTGTTAAAAAATATCTAAAAATATAATTTGTAAACTCTGATTCATTTCAGAGTTTTTAATATTTTAACAGTTCGAGAGATATCGTGTTTTAAAATTAATGAAATAGTTCTCAACCGGAACTTTTTATGTTACAATAAAAAACGAGGTAATAATAATGGAAAGATATGTTTTAAGTAAAATGCCCGATAAAAATTTTTCTAAAGCAGTTTTAGCTATATATATGCAAACATCATATAACCATAACCAATACCCAGAATACCTCAAATGGTTTTATACAGTAAACCTTCCTAGAATTCTTAAAGGAGAAAGGGATATAATCTTTTACTTAGATGGTTTAGAAGTCGTTAGCTTATCAACCTTAAAAAACACAGATGAAAAGAAAATATGTACCTTACTAGTAAACGAAGACTATAGAAAAAAAGGCTACAGCAAACAAATACTTGAAGACTCTTTTGAATATTTAGAAACTGAAACCCCATTGATTACTATTCCCACAAGTAGACTAGATGAATTCAATAAAATAATCGATGCTTATCATTGGAAAGAAACCGCAAGAACAGATGAGTATTATAGTGAAGAAGTTATATTTAATAACCCTAAAATTTTAAAAAAATAAGACTGCGAAAGTCTTTTTTTGTTATAAAAAATAATCCCAAGCATATACTTAGTTGGGTGATAATATGGAATTTAAAATAGGTGATTTAGTAACCCGCAATTCACATAACAACGATATAGTCTTTAAAATACTAAAAATAGAAGGCGATATATGTGAATTAAAAGGTATAAATGTTAGATTGCTTGTTGATAGTTCGCTTGACGATTTAAAAAGACATGAAGGTGGCGATATTGAAGGTGAAAAACCATTCTTAGAGAGAATACAAAACATTGAAAGCTTAGATAGAAATGATTTTTTTTATCTTCCAGGAAAAATCCTCCACATCGATAGTGACAAAGACTTTTTAAAACGCTGTTTAGACTATTATAAAGAAACCAATATATGGGCTATGGGTATAAATGAAGAAGAAAAAAACATGCCCATACACATCAAAGAATGGTTAAATGAATATAAACCAAACATCGTAGTCATAACAGGCCATGATGCTTATTACAAAAGAAAAGGTGACACAAACAACATCGATGCCTATAAAAATAGTAAATACTTTGCCGAAGCCATAAAACAAGCTAGAGAATATGAAAATAGTCACGAGAAATTAATTATTATATCTGGAGGTTGTTCTTCATATTATGAAGAGTTAATACGAGCTGGAGCCAACTTCGCATCAAGTCCTAAAAGAATAAATATTCATGCTTTAGATCCTGCAATCGTCGCCACCAAAATGAGTTTATCAGATATAAACAAAGATATCGATATAAAAGACATTTTAGACAAAACCAAATATGGTAAAGATGGTATGGGAGGCATTATTACGAAAGGAACCATGTATGTTGGTTATCCCCGTTAAAGACTATTATAATGTAAAAACAATAAAAAACGCCCTAAAGCCACATTTAAATAAAACGGTTAAAATAAAATACAATCTTGGTAGAAACAAAGTTGAAACATATAAAGCTAAAATAATAAAATTATATAATTGTGTATTTTTAATTGAACTAATAGATAGTAAAACAGTTAAGTCGTTCTCTTATGCCGATATCATAACTAAAACTATTAAAATATATGAATAAAACATTCCTACTTGATTTTTCTAATAAAATATTGTATACTGAAAATGAAATCATGCTAGAAGGGAGAGGTTAGCTTGAAAATCACATCAGTCAACGTTCGTACAGTCGACAGTGAAAACCGTATGCGTGGTATCGTATCAGTAGTAGTAGATGACTGCTTCGCAATTCACGGAATTAGAATTATCGAGGGTGATAATGGATTGTTTGTTGCAATGCCAAGCCGCAAGAATAGTGACGGCACTTATCATGATGTTGCACATCCAATTACTCCAGAATGTCGTAAAATGTTCGAAGACACCATTCTCGAAGAGTATAATAAAGTTAAAGAAGAAAAAGGCGAATAATTCGTCTTTTTTTGTTAATACTAACATATACTCTTTTAGAAAGGGTGGACAATATGGATAAAATAGATAGTGTTATAACCTCATTAAATCACAGTATTACTATTAATGAAAGAAAAAATATCATTATAACAGGAGTAAAAAAAATTGAAAGTTTTGATGAAAATGAATTCTTTATGGAGACAAGCATGGGTAATTTGACTTTAAAAGGAGAAGAATTAGAAATAATAAAATTAGATACATATCAAGGGAATGTTTCTATCAAAGGTAAAGTCGATAGTATAGCTTACACAGAAGATGGAAACAAAGAAAAAGAGGGTGGACTATTTAATAAGCTATTTAAATAATGCCTCTTAACATACAGATAAATTCCTTAATTTTTTCATTTGCCTTCGGCATCTTCTTTTCTTTGTTTCTAAATCTTAATCACAAAATGATCTATAGTAATAAAAAAATAATCAAAATAATCAGTACAGCCCTTGTTGTGTTTTCTAGCGTTCTTATTTACTTTATAATTCTTTTGAATATAAATAATGCAACATTTCATCCTTATGAATTAATCGTAATAGTTTTAGGCTTTTATATAGAAAACATTATTCATAAATTTATAAAAAATAGAAAGCCTCATCAAAACATTTAAGTACTCATTAGTACTGTTTTTTTTGTAAACTTTTTGTCTAACAAAGAAACCAACATTGTCAAAGAATTTTAAAAATGCTATACTTTTACTAGAAAGTAAGGTGATAAAATGGCTAAGAAAAAAGTACCAAAAAAAGCCAAAAGACGGTTAATTGTTTTTGGACCAATTGCTATTTTTGTCATCATTTACTGTGCATTTACTCTAGTTACTACAGCTATAAACTTATATGAATTAAAAAATGAAGAAAAACAGTTAAATGAAGAATTAAAAACCTTAAAGAGCGATGCTAGTGATTTAAAAAATGAAATAACTAAATTACAAGATAAAGATTATGTTGCTAGATATGCTAGGGAAAATTATTTATACACTAAAAATGGTGAATATGTTATTAAAACAGAAGAAAAAAGTGAAAAAGAAAAGCAAGAAACAAAAAAAGATGAAAAATATATAATCTATGCTTGTGCTAGTATCGCACTTTTTATTGTTTTGTTTATAATTGTAAAACATCATAAAAGAAAGAAAAAAAAGAAAAGTTCTAAATAAAGGAACTTTTTTATAATTTAAAATCATCAATAATTTCGTCATTCATATCCTTACCATCAAAATATAATTTACTTTTAAACTTAAAAAACAAAGCAATTATATTAGTAGGAAAGGCTTTAACCATTTTATTATAATCAGTAATAATATCATTATAATATTTTCTAAAAGCGACAATCTCTGCTTCTGATTCATTTAAAGCAATATCTATTTTCATAAACGATTCCGCACTTTTAAGTTTAGGATATTCTTCTTTATATTTTTCAAATTCTTTTAAACCATCATATAATTTTCTATCTAAATCAAAATTACTTAATTTTCTAGAACGAAGTTTTACAATTTGACCTAAAACATCTTCCTCAGTTTTTGTATTAGCTTTAATAACATCAATTGATTTATTAAGTAAATCAAATCTTTTTCTTAAAACTGCATCAATATTAGCTTCAGCCTCATTTATTCTAATAATCAACACTTGGAATTGATTATAACTATTAGCTATCCATATAATAAGTAAAGCAACTGCTAATAAAATAGATGTCATCACAATAAACGTGCCCATATCATCACCTTAAAAACATTATAACAAATATCTTTTTTTATTTCAATTATTTGGATAGAATTCTGGATCAGAAATGATACGCTCGTCAAATTTTATATAATTGACATATATAATTAAAATTAAATACCAATTTCCAGTACTAGGATCACTTAAAATAATATGATCGCGGCCGGATTGCTCAATTATACCCGAAAATATTTTGTTTCGCCATTCATCAGAATCAGGATAAGAAGCATAAATTTCTACTTTCTTTCCACGATTTAATCTTAAAATATTTTCGATATAAGATTGTTCAGCAGGTACATTAAAGTTCATTTGTGTTTGTTGATTTGGCACATTACCGCCCCCACTGTAAATAGGAGTGCCTGGAAAACCATTTTGGTTTACAAAATTATTATTCATTTAATCACCCTTTCCATAATAATATATTCTCTAAAGCTTAAAATATGTTATACTTAAAGAGATGTAGTAAAAAAACTACACAAAGGAGGTATTTATGAAAATTATTTTAGGCGTATCTAATCGTCACGTTCATTTAAATAAAGAAGATTATTTCACTCTATTTGGTGATGAACCAATGAATAAAGTCAAAGACTTACGTCAACCTGGACAATTTGCTTCAGATAAATTTGTAACCATTAAAAATGGTGATAGGACAATTGAGCACGTCAGAATTCTTGGACCAATCAGAAATTATACTCAAGTTGAAATATCTAAGACAGATGCTTACACATTAAAATTAAATCCCCCAATCAGACAATCTGGAGATTTAGAAAATTCAAGCCCAATAACTATTGTTGGACCTAAAGGAGAATTAAATCTTGATAAAGGTTGTATTTTGGCTAACCGTCATATTCATATTAGCCCAGAAGAAGTAAAAACATACAACTTAGAAGGTGTAAAAAAAGTTAAAGTAAAAGTAGATGGTGAAAAAGGAGGTATTTTAAATAATGTTTATTTAAAAGTACAAGAACCATCACTATTAGAAATGCATCTTGATACCGATGAAGGTAACGCATTTGGTATTAAAACCGGCGATGAATTAGAAATAATTGAATTAGAAAGGGATGAATAAGATGAAATTAAAAGACAAAGTTGCAGTCATTACAGGTGGTGCCATGGGAAATGGTTTAGGTATTACTAAAGTGTTCTTAAAAGAAGGCGCTAAAGTAGCTATATTAGATTATGATGAAAAACTAGTTGAAACCATCTCTGAATTAAAAAAACAAAATTACGAAGTTTTAGGATATAAAGTAGATATTAGAAATGTAAATGCCGTAAAAGAAGCGATAAGTGATATAAGTAGTAAATGGGGAAAGATAGATATCTTAGTAAATAATGCTGGAGTATGTAGACTAAAACCATTTAGTGAAATGGAAGATGAACTAAGAGATTTTCATTTTGACATCAATATCAAAGGAACTTGGAATGTTACCAAAGCTACTTTGCCTTATATGGAAAAAGGCTCTATTATCAATCTATCAAGTGTTACAGGCCCAATAGTTGCTGATAGTGGAGAAGTCGCATATGCTACAACTAAAGCCGCTTTAATTGGCTTCACTAAAGGATTAGCGGCTGAACTAGTTGACAAAAATATCAGAGTAAATGCTATTATGCCAGGTTACATCATGACGCCTATGGTTAGCGGTATGGCCAAAGAATCAAATGCAGAAAATCCAGATAGTGTTGTTGATGGAATTGCCAAAGGTATTCCAATGAAAAGATTAGGTACCATTGAAGAGCTTGGTAACCTAGCCGCTTTCCTTGCATCTGATGAATCGAGTTATATTACTGCCCAAGGAATAGTAATCGATGGTGGTTCAACCTTACCAGAAACCATGACTATGGGTGTTTAAAGCTACAAAGTAGCTTTTTTTCTTGACGAAAATATATTATTCTGCTAAAATACACCTCGCAAGGTGATGACAATGGGTGGAATTATAACCAATCAAGAGGAATTAGTTGAAATTTTAAAAGGTTTATTTTTTGACTATATCGAAAAAAAAAGAACGAGGCAATTATATCAAGAAGGTAAAAATGGCTTAATTGTTCCTAAAAGACTATTAATGTTTTATTATCAATTAGATGAAGATAAACGTCATTTAAATCAAGCAGCTGAGGATTTTCTTAGACATTATATAGCGTGTGAATCAATTTTAGAAGACGCTCATTTAAAATATGAAAAAGAAGGATTAAAAGAAATGTATGAATATTTATTGTCTGATGAAATAAATGACCATTTTGATATTTATACTTTACTTGATTTACACAAAAAACTTTTTTCTAAAGCTCCATTTCCAGAAAATAGTGGTCATTTTCGAAATGATAACGTATATTTACCAAACACAGGTATTAATTTATCAGACTGGCGAAGTATCTGGCAAGAAATCAAAGTATTAAATAGTGATGTTCAAAACATTATTGCTTTAGGAGAAGAAGTTAAAAATAATCCTGCTTATTTGTTTGAGTATATTGATAGATGTATTTTGTTAAAAACACAATTAATTCAAATTCATCCATTTTTTGATGGAAACGGACGCACCATTAGAGCTTTTATAAATAAATTATTTATGGATGTTGGCTTACCTCCAATATACATTTCAAGCAATGAAAATTTGACTTATCGAAAAGCCATGCAACAAGCTATTGGCGAAGAGCGTGATTACTCCTCTATTATTAACTTTTATTACTATAAAATTTGTGATTCTATAATCGAACTAGAAAATGACTATATCTATGGTACAAAGAAAAAATCTTCACCAAAAACCGTTATGAAATTAGCTCAAAAAGTCAAAAACGAATTATCATCCTTACCACATCATTATAGTTTGGATGAAGAAATTTCTTCAATAATTAAGAATTATTTAGACGAAAAAGATATCACTGCTCAAATTTTTAATATTGCTCTTTTTGATTCATTGCTTGAACCGCATGCTTTTGTAGTTGCTAGTTACCAAAGTGGTGATAATAAAACAAATAAATTATTAATTGATCCTTTATTTGAAATGGTTGTCACTGAAAATGACATAAAGGCCAATAAAGAAAATGAAGCTATGTTTGAAAACCTTAAAGATAATGGTGTAACTTATGCTAATCAAAATGAATTATATAAATATCTTCTAATCTTTTTCGAAGTCACTTCTAAAAAATTGAAAAATGCAAAAAAACATTCCAAAAATTGAAATGCCCCCATTAGAGTAGACATCAAAATTAGGAATGTTTTTTACTCTTTTACTTTTACAGTTGGAATAGCTTCATCTAAAGAACTTTTATTTTCAGTTGGTTCAGTTCCTTTTATATAATATAGAATCTTCGCTTTCGAACTGTCAGTGGACGCTTTACCACTAATCGGATCAATCGCTACCCCAACAACGTTACTAGGTGTTTTATACCATGTTTCCTCATCGTTTTTACCTTCTAAATAGGTTTCCATAATATCAACCCAAGCATTTTTTAAATTCGAACTATCTTGACTAGAAACCTCTTTATTATCGTCATATCCAGTCCACATACCGACTAAGAGTTCTTTATTATAACCAAAAATCAAATTATCCGTATTTGTTGTTCCTGATTTTAAAGCATATTTATGTGTCATTTTTGGTTCAATACTTAGACATGTTGGTGTATTATAATCTTTAAATTCTTTCGCATAAGTAGTTGTTAAAAGTTCATTTAAAATATATACCGTATTTTTATTTAAAACATTTTCTGGCTTGGGTTTATATTCATATAAAACATTTCCTTCCATGTCAGTCACCTTACTAATAAAATATGGTTCAATTTTATATCCTTCATTAGCTAAAGCACTATATGCTGCCATCATATCCATCATATTTATCTCTTCAGCTCCTAATGCTAAAGAAGGTAATGTATTTAAATCCTCATCGATTCCAACTCTTTTTAAAATATCTGGCAAAGCATCATCACCTAAAAACAGATGAGTTTTTACTGCATAAATATTATCGGAATAACTGATTGCCGCCGCTAAACTTATTGGCCCATTCGCATATTCATCATTGTAATTTTTTGGCGTATAAGTTTTATTATTTGAAAAGCTAAACGTTGTCTTTTCACTAGTAAAAGTTGTCGATGGCGTAAAACCATTTTCTAAAGCAGAATAGTATAAAAAAGGTTTAATTGTTGAACCAACTTGTCTTTTGGCCATTGTTGCCCGGTTATATTGACTCTTATTATAATCTCTTCCACCAGAAAGAGCTAATACTTTACCAGTTTGTGGATCCATAACAACACCTGCCATTTGAATATCGGAATTTGTAATGTTATTATTCGCACTATCTTCTAAAGCCTTTTGAGCATTCATGTCTAAATTAGTATAAATTTTAAGTCCACCTGTTTCCAAAAATGAAGAGGGGATAGTCTTAATTGAATTTAACTCTTCCATTACTGCGTCTTGATAATACATCATCATTTTTAAATTATCACTGTCTTCACTCTTTTCATAATTAAGTTTTGTATTATAGGCCGCATCTGCTTGATTTTGTGTAATATAACCATTTTTTACCATTGTATTTAAAATGATTTTTTGCCTTGACTTTGCATTTTCCTCATCGACTAAAGGCGAATATTTACTAGGGTTTTTTGGTATCCCCGCCAGCATGCTAGCCTCAGCTAAATTTAATTCTTTCGCACTCTTGTTAAAATAATACTTAGATGCGTTTCCAATTCCAAATATACCACCATAATTAATCGTATTTAAATAACCTTCCAAAATATCATCTTTGCTGTAATGAGCTTCTAATCTAATTGTAATCCAAGCTTCTTTAATTTTTCTGTCCCAAGTTTTATCAAAATCTAAAAATAAGTTTTTAGAATACTGCTGGGTAATTGTCGAAGCTCCTTGTAAAGTTTCTCCAGAAGTTAAATTAATCATCATAGCCTTAATAATTCTTAAAAAGTCAAATCCTTGATGTTTGTAAAAATTTTTATCTTCAACTGAGATTGTCGCATTAATTAAATCGTCAGAAATCTCATTCAAACTAACCGTTTTATCCGAACTTGCTGTATAAACATCACCGTTAATATCGTATAAATGATATCCGTTCGCTCCAGTTATTGGTAATTTTGGCTGCATACGTGCATATAAATATATACCGAAGTAAAGAATAATAAAAAAGAGAATAACTCCAATAATAATAAATAACCATTTTTTTGACCTCTTGCTTTTTTTAACCTTATTTCTTTCCATAAAATCACGCCGCCTTCTAAAATTATTATTGGAAAAAAATTCAAAAATATAAGTAAAAAAATCATTTATATGTTATAATCTTTGTGCGAGGTAAATAAACATGAGTAAAGTTATAATTGAATCCACATTAAAAAATAGTGAAGAAAATCATACTTTTAAAGGCAAAGGGATTAAAAAAGATAATCAAATTATCTATAATGATGGAAACGTCCAAACAAAAGTAATAATTGATAATATAATAACCATTGAAAGAAATGCTGAATATAAATTGAAGTTAAGTCTAAAAAAAGGTATAAATTTAAAAGGAACATACATAACTAACTATGGAGTATCTGAATTAGAGACATATACTCTTGAAGAAAATATAAAGAATGATGAAATATATATCACTTATAAACTAATGATAAACGGAGTAAATATTGACACATTTACATATAAATTAAAATTTTCACTTGACACATAGATAGAATATGATACAATGTTCTAAGATTAATTCTGATATAACTTAGGAGGTATATTATGAAACTATCAAAAATTTCAAAAGAAGAATTAGAACTTTACTCATACACAGATTTAGCTGCTATGATTTTAAAAGAAGAAAAGAAAAGTTTGACAACCCCTGAAATTTTCAAAAAAATTTGTAAATTACTAGACTTATCAGAAGAAGAATATGCTAGTAAAATAGGTGATTTTTATACTACTTTAACAACTGACAAAACATTTATTTTATTAGATGACGCCACATGGGATTTAAGAGATCGTCACTCAGTTAAAGTAACTTTGAATGAAGAAGATACTGAAGATGAAGAAGATTTAACTGAAACAGAAGAAGAATTAGATGATGAACTAGATGATATGGCACCAGATGATATCCATGACATGGATGATGATTCAGAAATAGATGATCCAGATTTAGATGATGTTGATGACGCCGATGATGACGATCTAACCATTATAGATGAAGATGAACTTGACTAAGTTCATTTTTTTGATAACAATTACCATAGTGGTAAGTAGGAATAAAATGATAGTAATGTACTGAAAAATTTTGATAATAAAAATTCTTTTTGTCATTACTGTCAAACCGCCTTTCTTTCAAAAGAAGGTAGACACTCGACTATTGAACATTCCTTATACGCAAACATAACAAACAGCTATATCTTGTACAATGAATTTTATTGCATTTTATTAAAAAAATTTTAAAATAAAATAGAGCTATACACATTTGCTTAATACTATAAAATATAGTATAATCTTATTGCGAAAAAGGTGATGAAAATGTTAGAAAGATTAATCGCAATTGAAGAAAAATATAATGAGTTATCAGAACAATTAAGTAAACCAGAAATTCTAAGTGATATCAAAAAAACACTAGAATTATCTAAAGAACAAGCTGCTCTAAAAAACGCTTACGATGCATATCAAAAATATAAAAAAATAGAATCAGATTTAGAAGAAGCTAAAGAGATGACCAAAGATTCAGAATTAGGAGAATTTGCCAAAGAAGAAATAAGCCGATTAAATAAGGAAAAAGAAACATTAGAAAGTGAGATTGAAGTTCTTTTACTTCCTCAAGATCCAAATGATGGTAAAAACGTTATCGTTGAAATTAGAGGAGCTGCTGGTGGCGATGAAGCTAATATCTTTGCTGGAGACTTATATAGAATGTATACTAAATATGCCGAAAAACAAGGATGGAAAATCGAAGTATTATCCGAAGAACATTCTGATGCTGGCGGATATCCATTAGTTGAATTCATGGTAAAAGGTGATAGTGTATATTCAAAATTAAAGTATGAATCTGGTGCTCATAGAGTTCAAAGAGTTCCGGTAACTGAAACCCAAGGTAGAGTCCATACTTCTACTGCAACCGTACTAGTTATGCCAGAAGCTGAAGAAGTCGATGTTGAAATCAATCCTGGTGATTTAAGAATTGATGTATATCGAAGTACTGGAGCTGGTGGACAATGCGTCAACACCACTGATAGTGCTGTTAGAATAACTCACTTACCAACTAATACTGTTGTCACTTGTCAAAATGAAAGAAGCCAAATTCAAAACAAAGAAAAAGCAATGCAGATGCTTAGAACTCGTCTTTACGAAGCTAAACTAAGAGAACAAGAAGAAAAACTAGGAAGTGAAAGAAGAAGTAAAATCGGAACCGGTGATAGATCAGAAAAAATAAGAACCTATAACTATCCACAAAATAGAGTTACTGATCACCGTATTGGCTACACCACTAAGAATTTAGATAGAGTCATGGAAGGTAACTTGGATGATATTATTGAAGCTCTAATTACCGAAGACCAAAATAGAAAATTAAAAGAAGCTTAATGACCGATATAGAATACTTAAAGAAATATCTTCCTAAAGATAAATTAGAAGAGGGATTAAACAAACTAAAACAAGGATTTCCCGTTCAATATATCGTTGGTAATGTCGATTTCTATGATATAAATCTTTTAGTAAATCCTAATGTCTTAATTCCAAGGTTTGAAACAGAATTGTTAGTAGAAAAAACAATTAATTATGCGAAAGACTTAAAAGAACCATTAGATATACTAGATATAGGTACAGGTAGTGGAGCTATTGCCATTACTTTAGCCAAACGCTTAAATAGTCATGTTTTAGCCACCGACATATCCAAAGAAGCTTTAGAACTAGCTAAAGAAAATGCTGAAAGAAATAACACAAATATAGAATTTAAACAAAGTGATATATTAAAAAATATAAGTGGAAAATTTGACATAATTATTAGTAATCCACCATATATTTCTAAAGAAGAAGACATTGATCCATTAGTAAAAAATAACGAGCCTCATTTAGCTTTATATGCCGAAGATAACGGATTATATTTTTATAAAAACATTTTAGAAAACATTAAACCATTTTTAAAAGAAAAATCCCTTATAGCCTTTGAAATAGGTATGACTCAAAGCAAAGATATAACTGAAATAGCCTACACCTATTTACCGAATTCTATAGTCAAAACCGAAAAAGACTTAACTGGTAGAGATAGATATATTTTCATTTTTAACAAATTTTAGAAAATGCATACAAACTATTGTTAAATGTTTAAAAACTCGTTATAATGAGGTTGTAGGGTGGGAATATCATGACAAAAGAAATACAAAACATTGAAGAAATTAAAACAGAAATTATGAAAAATATAGAATTAAAGAAGCTTACATTAGATGAACTCCGCAAAAATTTGCACATCAAAGGAGAAACTATGCAAGCTTCTTTTATTAATGCTCTAAATGAACTAGAAGAAAAAGGCGACATTTATTTAGGTGATGATGGATATTATAAAAAATTTGATAGTAAACAACTTGGTAAAGTTCAAGGTGAAATCCACATAAATCAAATGGGACAAGGCTTTGTCTTTGTCGAGCATATTGGTCATAAAGTAAAATATTTAATCAAAGAAGAACATTTAAATGGAGCTTTAGATGGCGATATAGTCGTTTTAAAAGATATTCATCATGGAAAAACCAATTATGCCGATGCTAAAGTAGAAAAAATAATCAAAAGAGCTAAAGGAAAAACCGTTTTTGAATATATAGGTGATGGCGAATTTGTACCATACACAATACATGGAAATGTAACCATTATATGTCCAAAAGAAGAATTAAGACAGTTAGTTACTGGAAATAGAGTCCTAGTAGATATCGATAGAGAAAGAATTGCTATTATTGAAAATAAAGCAGTTTTTGAGGGACATATTAACCAAATCGTTGGTCATAAAGACGACCCAGATATTGAAATAGTCACAATTGCCGCCGAGCACGGTTTCTTTAAAGATTTTCCAGACGATGTTATCGAACAATTAAAAACTATACCTGATAGAGTCTTACCAGAAGATTTAATTGGAAGAAAAGACTTAAGAGGACGTGAAACTTTCACAATTGATGGCCAAGATACTAAAGACATGGATGACGCTATTAGTATTATAAAAACAGTAGATGGTTATTATATCTTAAGTGTCCACATTGCCGATGTTAGTCATTACATCGAGGAGGGGAGTCCGCTAGATATAGAGGCTCAAAAAAGAGGAACTTCCGCATATTTAGCCGATTCAGTAATCCCTATGTTTCCACATCAAATATCAAATGGCATTTGCTCACTTAATGAAGGTGTAGACCGTCTAACTAAAACTGTCGATATATTCATATCTCCACAAGGAGAAATATTAGATTATAATCTTTATGATAGTGTGATTAATTCTAAAAAGAAAATGAACTATGATGACGTTAATAGAATATTAGAAGAAAACGTTGTTCCAGCAGGCTATGAACCATTTGTAGAAGATTTACAAATAATGAAAGAATTATCAGAAATATTAAATAAAGTTCATAGAAATGATGGAAAATTAGATTTTGCTTCAGACGAAATAAAAATAGTTACTTCACCAACTGGAGAACCATTAGAGTTCGAATCTCGTCATCAAAAAACAGCAGAAAAACTTATCGAAAACTTTATGGTAGCCGCTAATAGTTGTGTAGCCGAATATCATAAATGGTTAGAAACCCCACAAGTATATAGAGTTCATGGAAATCCTAATGACGACCATCTAATAGAAGCTTTAAGAATCTTAAAACAAGAAAAACTATGCACCAAAGAAGAAATCGATAGCTTAATCAATAAAATAAAAAATGGTCATTATAATTCTACAGATTTAAGCATTTTCTTAGAACGTTTTAAAAATAATGAAAATTATCCAATTATTTCTAGCTTAATTTTAAAAAGTATGAGTAAAGCTAAATACTCACCAACTTGCGATGGACATTACGGTTTGGGATTAACCTATTATACTCATTTTACTTCACCGATTAGAAGACATCCTGATTTAATGGTTCATCGTCTTACTAATCCATATGAAAAATATGACGTTCCGCATATTATCACATATTATAATACCCTCCCAGAAATTTGCGAGCATGATTCATTCATGGAAAGAGAAGCCGATAAAGCTGAAGAAGAAACTTTAGACTTAAAAATGGCCGAATATATGCAAAGAGAATATGAAGAAGATAGTGGAAAAATATATTCGGGAAAAATTATTTCAATGACACCATATGATATGAAAATAAGACTAGATAATAATGTAATAGGGCACGTTACACCAACCGATTTAATACATGCTAAAGCGGTTGGCCATAACACCAAATTCTCCTTAGGCGAAAGAGTACACGTTTTAATCAAAGAAGTATCAATTGCTCACCGCATAATTTATTTCAATTTAAATTATAAAGAACTATCAAAACCTAGACAAAAGGTTAAAAAATAGTTCTTTTTCTTTACTTTTCATTTACACATCTAAAAAAATAAACCAAAATTATCTCTCATATTCATTACCACATCTTTCAAAAATATTACCTAATGACTTTTAAAATAAACAACTAATAAACGTAAAAACAACACTTAAAGCAAATGTAAAGCAAACTTTTATACGTGTTTAATGATAAAAATGTAAAGCAGTGTGATATAATAAAAAAGGTGATTAAAAATGGATGATAAATTACAATTATTACTAACGCAAATTAAGGTATATGATGAAGAAAAAAAATATTTTGATGGTGGTAAATTAGAAAAAATTATTTGTAATAAAGCTAAAGACAAATATATTTTTTGTCTGTCTTTAAATAATCCACTACCACTTCAAACTTATCTAAATTTTTCTCAAAAACTAAAACAAAGATTTTCATCCGCCAAATCCATTAAATCAAAAATAACTACTAATCACTTTAATATAGAAACGTTAACTGAATATTATATCCATTTTTTAGAAAACTATAGTAAAGAAGCTCCGCTTTTAAAAATGTTTGTTGATATTCCTTTAAAACTAGATGAAGATAATTTACTTATCGACTTAAGTAATAAAGCCGAAGAGATGAAATTTAATAGTATAAAAGAAACCTTAACCCAAAATTTAAATAACACAGGATTTAATGTCAAAGTAATTACGAGAATCGACGAAACTAAAGCACAAGAATTAAGAGAAGAAATTGAAAAAGAAAAAACAAAAGTAATTCCCAAAATAACCGAAAAGAAAGAAAGCCCTTTCATTATGGGTAGGGAAATTACTGATGAACCAACCCCAATCAACCTAGTTACCTTTGAAATGGATAATGTAACTGTCGATGCGAAAATATTCGGTATCGATATCTTTGAATCATCAAAAAGTAATTTCAAAATCATAACCCTCAAAATAACCGATGGTACCGATAGTATGTACTGTAAAATCTTCTGTAGAGAAGATGATGAATTTAATAAATATAAAAAATCACTAAAAGAGGGAAAATATTACATCATCAGAGGTTATACCAAAAATGATAAATACTCAGGTGAAATAGTCTTAAATGCTAGAGATATAAATGTATCTATGAAAGAAGACGTCAAAAGAAAAGACGAAGCTGAAAGAAAAAGAGTAGAACTTCATGCCCACACTAAAATGAGTCAAATGGATGGTGTAGCTGATGAAGTAAAATTAGTTCAGACGGCTATGAACTGGGGACATAAAGCTATAGCCATTACCGATCATAATGGCTGTCAAGCATTCCCACATGTCTTTAACTTAGTAACAAAATACAATAAAGGTAAAGAAGAAAAAGATAAATTCAAAGCTTTATATGGAACTGAACTAACCCTAATAGATGATAGTGTCAATATCGTTTTAAGACCATCAGATTTAAATTTATTAGAAACAACCTATGTTGTCTTCGACTTAGAAACAACCGGTTTTAATGCGGGTGGTGCCGATTCAATCATCGAAATAGGTGCCGTTAAAATAAATAATGGTGAAATAATTGATAGATTTGATGAATTAATTAACCCAGGTAGAAAATTACCAGCTAAAATAACCGAACTTACTAACATAACAGATGATATGTTAAAAGATAAAGATAATGAAGAAAACACTGTCAAAAGATTTAAAGAGTGGGTTGGTGATTTACCAATGGTTGCCCACAATGCTAAATTCGACGTTTCATTCATTGTCATGGCTCATATTAAATATAACTTAGGTGAATTTACTAATACGGTAATCGATACCCTAGAACTATCAAGAGCTTTAGATACTGGATATGCTAGACATAGCTTATCTGCATTAGTAAAAAGATATGATGTACCGTGGGATGAATCTGCCCACCATAGAGGAGACTACGATGCCGAGGGAACCGCACTAGTCTTCCATAAAATGTTAAAAAAACTAGTATCAAGAAACTTTGAAACTATCAAAGACTTAGATAAACTAGTATCAAAAGATGAAATACATAAATATGGTAGTAGTTATCACGTCAACATATTAGCTAAAAACAAAACAGGTTTAAAAAACCTATTTAAAATCATATCTTTAGCCAATACAAAATACTTATATAAAACTCCGAGAATCTTAAGAAGTGAAATAGAAAAACATCGAGAAGGTTTACTAATCGGTAGTGGATGCTACGAAAGTGAAATATTTAGATTAGCTCGTAGTAAAAATGATGAAGAACTTGCTAACTTAATTAACTTCTATGATTATGTTGAAGTTCAGCCTCCAGCAGTCTACGACCACTTACTTCAAATGGGTGATTTTACAAACAAAGCTGAACTACTTGAGCACATCAAAAAAATCATCAGAGTTACCAAAGAATCAGGTAAACTTATTGTCGCAACTGGAGACGTTCATCAAATAGAACCAGAAGACAGAATATATAGAGAAATTATAGTCAATCAAAAAGTTCCAGGTGGTGGAAGACATCCACTAGCTAAAAGAGATATCAAACAAATACCATTACAACACTTAAGAACAACCGAAGAAATGTTAGAAGACTTCTCATTCTTACCAAAAGAATTAGCCGAAGAAATAGTAATTGATAATCCAAACAAAATCGCTAATATGATTGATATCATCGAAGTTATTATCGATACTGGTGGTATTCCATTCGCTCCAAAAATTCCAAACTGTACGGAAACAACGACAGATATGGTTTACGATAAAGCCGAAAATATTTATGGAAAACCTCTGCCTTACAACATTGAAGAAAGACTTGCATCAGAATTATATGGTGATGAACCATTAAATACTATTAAAAGGTTAACCCCAAAAGATAATTTATCTGAAGAAGAATACCAAGAAAAAATTCATAAAAGATTAAATGAAGTTATGAGAAGTTATAAAGAGGGTGTAATTAACTTATTCAAAGAAGAAAACCCAAATCTAACAGACGATGAAATAAAAAATAAAATGACTGGTGTTATCGGAGCTAACTTCGATGTCATTTACTTAATCGCTCAAAAACTAGTTAAAAAATCAAATGATGATGGATATCTAGTAGGATCCCGTGGTTCAGTCGGTTCATCATTAGTCGCAACCATGATGGGAATAACCGAAGTTAATGCCTTACCACCTCACTATGTTTGTCCAAACTGTAAACATTCAATTTTTGAATTAGATGGCAAATCTTTAGGTGCTGATTATGGTAGTGGATATGATTTGCCAGATATGGACTGTCCAAAATGTGGAACTAAATTAAATAAAGAGGGACAAGACATGCCATTCGCCACATTCTTAGGTTTCCATGCCGACAAAGTACCAGATATCGACTTAAACTTCTCAGACTTAAACCAAGCAGATGCCCACGAATATACTAAAGTATTATTCGGTGTTGACAACGTATATCGAGCTGGAACAATTGGTACTGTTGCCGATAAAACAGCTTTTGGATATGTCAAAGGTTACTGTGAAGATAAAGGAATTTCTATGCGTACTGCCGAAGTTGAAAGACTAGCCAAAGGATGTACCGGAGTTAAAAGAACAACTGGCCAGCACCCAGGAGGTATTGTCGTTATTCCAGGATATATGGATGTCTTTGATTTCACACCATTCCAATATCCAGCCGATGATGTATCCTCAGCTTGGCGAACAACTCACTTTGATTACCATGCCATCGACCAAGACGTCTTAAAGCTAGATATCTTAGGTCACTCAGGTCCAACTAAACTAAGATTAATCCAAAATATAACTGGTGATGATGTTACTAAAGTACCATTAGATGATAAAGAAACAATGGGTATATTCCTATCACCAAAACCTCTAGGAGTTACCAAAGAACAAATCATGAATGATACAGGAACCTTAGGTATTCCAGAGTTTGGAACCCCATTTACTTTACAAATGGTCAAAGAAACTAAACCAAAAACCTTTGCCGAATTAGTTAAAATATCAGGTTTATCACATGGTACTGATGTTTGGAATGGTAACGCTAAAGATTTAATCGATCAAGGAGTTGTACCATTCAGTGAAGTTATCGGATGTCGTGACGATATTATGGTTTACCTAATGTATCACGGTGTTGAACCGATAAAAGCTTTCAAAATAATGGAATTTGTTCGTAAAGGTAAAGCTTCAAAAGAACCAGAACAATGGGCTGAATATGTAGAAATCTTAAAAGCAGCCGACATTGAACCATGGTTTATCGAATCATGTAGAAAAATCAAATACATGTTCCCAAAAGCTCATGCCGTAGCTTACGTAATCAATGCCTTTAGACTTGCATACTACAAAGTACATAAACCATCAGTTTATTATGCAGCTCAGTTCTCTGCAGAATATGATGACTTTGATATTGAATCTATGATTAAAGGTTATGAAGCTGTAAAGCAAAGAGTAATTGAAATAAATGAAAAAGGTTACGATGCAACTAATAAAGAATCATCAGTCCTAGAATGTTTAAAAGTTGCTCTAGAAGCTTTAGCTCGAAATATCACATTTAAACCAATTGATTTATATAAAAGTCATTATCACGATTTTGTTATCGATGATGATGGAAACTTAATCCCACCATTTAGAGCCATTGATGGACTAGGTGAAGTAGTAGCTAAAAACATCGTAGAAGAAAGAGAAAAAAGAGAATTTATCAGTATAGAAGATTTACAAAAAAGAGCTAAATTATCATCAACACTAATAGAAAAACTTCGTTCAATGGGTATACTAGATGGTATGGATGAATCTAGTCAATTAACATTATTTTAAAAAGGTGTATTTCATAAAAGAAAGCACCTTTTTTCTATAAATACCAAATGTAAGATTCTCCAAAGATTTCTAGATTTCGACAAAGTGTAAATAAATATTATTTTTTTATGATTTAAAAAGGAATAGTTATATTTTATGTCGTATGTTTTCTATAGAGGGTAAACCTCTAATAGAAAGGCTAACTATTAAAAGTCAATAGCTTTTCTAAAAAAATTGAAATTGGAAAAGAAACCCACGCCAAAAAGATT
>CALVIJ010000003.1 GCA_944329505.1 uncultured Bacilli bacterium
TCGGCATTATCTCTTAAATTAAAAGCACCACCGATATAAACGGCATCCGCACCATATAACAAAGCTATTTTTAATCTTTCTAAATCGCCGGCTGGGGCTAATAACTCTGGTTTTTTCATCTTACTTCACCTTATATATTGTTTCTTTATAAAGAAATCCTGTTTCTTTTGGAAAGTTATTATCTTTTTTTTCTTTATAATTTTTTAAAATATTTTTAAATTCTGTTTCGTCAATTAAATTACTGTTGAAAACTAAATAATCTATGTTGTTAAAATCAAGTTCTACGGCGTTTAAAATATAATCTGAGTAAACGGTGGTGCCTAAAGAGGTATCGTTAATAGGATAAGTTTTCCCCTCTTTTTTTATTGTATTTTTATTTTGATTTTCTTTCAAATCAAATGTTTCTAAGTAATTATTTACTAAATGTCTTCTAGAAGTAAACATTGGAATATATCCGAAAACATTTACAAATAATTTGGTTTTGGTATTAGTTCTAATTTCATCAATTTCTCTTTTAGTTAATTCTGATGATAGATAAGTATATTTTACTCCTTTTTCATACCAATAGTTAATTGTGCCATAATTAGTTGTGAGGTGTTCTTGATTCCAAACTAATGGTATATTTAAGTTTAATTTTTTCTTTAAATTTACGAGTGCTATATCATAGAAAATAATACCATTTATATTTAATTCTCTAACCTTTTTTAATGTGTCTTTTAAAAAGGACAATTCATTATTATGAATGTTTTTGTTTATAATCACAAAAACTTCTTTGTTTAATTCTTTTATCTTTCTTATTTCATCTATAGTAAAAGTATGTATATAATTTATACTAAGATCTTTGAGTGGTACAAGATAGGCATCAATATAATCTTTTATGTCTTCTGCTTCTTTTAGCGTGTTAATTATCGCACTAACTTTTTGCATATTTCGCCTCCAATCACTAAAAGATTATATCAGAAAAACGAATTTTTTTCTACTTTAGTTTTTAAAGCATTTAAAAAGAACTAGTTAGAAAATTAATTATTTAATTTTCTAACAGTCCTTTTAGTCTTTAATTATTTTAATATCTTTTTTTATCGTATCATAAAAATTTGCCATACTAACTCCAACATAAGGGATTAGCCACAAATATAAGATGCCAAAGGTAAAAAGTCCAAGGAATGCCCAGCCAATAAAGCTTAAACATAGTAAAATATAATCTGCTTTATGTCCATCCATCATGTCCATACTTGTTCTAAAAATATCTCCTAATGGCATATCTTCATTATCATATAAAATGAAATAGCTTTGTGATAAACATAACATTAATACAATCCAGAAAACAACAATGGCTGCACTTAAGATAATACCAACTACTATCATAAATGAAGATAGAGCAATATTTAAATCCGTTTGATAAGTTATGAATACAATTAATGAATTAATAGCAGTATATTCTAATAATAAACATATTGTATTAATTGCAAGAAAGACAATTGTTATAGCTGCACATCTAAAAAAGGCATCTGTTCTTTGAAATAATTCATTAAAGGAAGTTTTTTTGTTACGAGCAATTTTTATAAATATTTGTAATAGTCCTATATAAAATAAACTTGTGATAATTAAATGTAAGAAAATGCTCATTGATGGTTCTTTAATAAATCCTGCAGTTGCAAAGCACATTCCTCATAAAAGGCCATAAATTAAAACCGCTATTACAACATCAAAATATTTGCCAGTTAATCTTTTACGGGCTTTAGCCTTAATTTTTTTGATATCAACGCTCTCATTCATATAACATACCCCTTTTCTACTATTATAATTATATCATAAGTACTTGAGTTTTTCACAAAAAAATGGAAATTAATCCATTTTATGATATTTACTAACGGCTATACCATCGCCGATTTCATAGAATTCCGTAATAAATTCATGGTTGTCTATCAGAAATTTTTTATAATTATTTATTTTGTTTACTAAAGCTCTTAAATTTTTACTTTTTATGTTTTCTGGATGTTTAGAAAGGCCATGAAAATTCAAATTATCTGTGATGATGGCTCCGGTTTTATTCAAATGAGGTTTATACTTTTCAAAAAACTTAATATATTGAGCTTTGGCGGCATCAATAAATATTAAGTCATATTTTCCGAATACTTCGGTTTCTAAAGCATCGGCTAGTATTAATGTTATTTGACTTTCTAAACCAAATTCCTTTATATTGTCGCATGCTTTATTATACATTGTTTCATTTCTTTCAATTGTTGTAATAGTTATGTCTTTAGAAATTAAAGCCATATTAATAGCAGAATAACCAATAGCTGTACCTATTTCTAAAATGTTTTTAATGTTGTTTTTTTTAATATAATCAACAAGAAAATTTAGTCCATCTTTTTGAATTATAGGGACATTATTTTCTTTAGCATATGTTTCTAAATTTGTTATGCTGCCCATTTACCTTCATCTCTTAACTGTGCAATTATTCTATCGTGTTCTGCAGCGTTTTTAGTAAAATAGATTTTTTTATCGGTATCAGCAACAAAATAATAATAATCACTTTCGGTTGGATTTAAGGCTGCTTCAATTGAACTTATGCTTGGATTATCAATAGGTCCAACAGGCAGTCCATTCATAGATGTACATCTTGTGTTATAACCGTTACAAGCTGTTAAGTCACTTTGGGTTAGGGATTCAGTCATTGATTTTTTAGCTGCATAATAAGTTGTTGCATCACACCCTAATGACCAATTATCGTTTAATCTATTATATAAGACTCCAGATACAGCAGCTCTATCTTCATCAGATACGGCTTCTAATTCAATAATAGATGCTAGAGTTAATATTTGATGAGTTGTATAGGTTCCATTTTGTAGCTGATCTTTATAAGGTTCTAATTTAGATTCGGTATTATCTAAAATTTTTCTAACAATATCATCGATGTTTAATTCACTTTTTTCAAAGTGATAAGTGTCTGGATATAAATATCCTTCTAATGGATAATATATTTGACTATTATATATTTCGTCAGTTATAAACCAATAATCTTGCTCTAAGCTTTGTAAATAGGTTTGATCTGCAAGTTGATTTATAAATTCATCTGCTTTTATGTCTGTCTTTTCTTCGACAATTTCTGCAATTTGAGTAATATTTAAGCCTTCTCTAAAGGTTAATTTAATTGTACTATTCCTACGGTTTTCATCGCCTAAAACTTTGACTATTTCTGGAACACTCATAGCTTCATTTAATTCATAGTCGCCACTCATTAAAGTACTTGGACTAGCGAATCTTAAATATAACTTATAGAACGTTTCAGAGCGGATTAAGTTTTGATCTTTTAGTTTACTAGCAATTGAAAAATAATTATCGCCCTCATCAACGGTTATTATTTTTGGGTCAGTGTTAGAACTGACTGCACTTGTTTCATATTTATAAATACCAAGCACAATTAAAATTAAAATAATGATAAGGAGCAATAAAAAGAGTAAGAATTTACCTATTTTAAATTTACGAACTTTTTTCAAGGTAAAAACCTACTCAGCTTGAGAAGTTTGTTCACTATTACTGCTAGCAGATTCAATTTGCGATTGCATTTCGTTCAAGATAGTTTCAATTATCTTCCACTCTTTTTCAGTTTCAATTGGTTTTAAAGGTAAAGCTGCAAATTCGTTATTTTCATCAGATTTTAAATCTTTTGGATCATAAATTGAAGCATATACCTTTGTATTCCCTTCATCATCAATTGAGTGATCAGTATAGACAATGTAATTCTTTTTTGTTTCTGGAGATTCAAATAAAAATAGTGCTTCGCAATCTAATTGTCTTCCTTCATCATCAATTGCTTTAAATTTTACAGTTTCATTTTCTTGCATATTTTTCATTCCTTTCTTTTATCTAGATATGTTTGTAAAATGATATTAGCGGCTAGACTATCAATTTTTTTCTTTCTCTTTTTTCTGGATATGTCAGCCTTTATCATATAACCACTGGCTTCTTTGGTCGACAACCTTTCATCCTGAAGTTCGACAGAAACATTAAAGGTATCTTCTAATTGTTTTTTGAAATCTAAGGTTACTAAAGCCCTGGGTCCTATTGAACCATTCATGTTCTTAGGAAATCCTAGAACGATTTTTTCAATAGGTTCTTTTTCCATAATAGTTGATAGTTTGCTTATGGCTTCATCATAATCATCTTCTTCAAAGTGGATTGTTCCATAAGCGGTTGCAATCGTTTTTGTCATATCTGATATGGATACACCAAGTGTACGTGTACCTAAATCGAGACCTAAGTATTTCAATATAACCACCCTCTATTAATGTACATTTTAATTGTACCATTTATTTTAACTTTTGTATAGCCAAATATGGAAATTTAAGTCAATGTAAATATTTTGTAAATTTACAATATTTTAATTATTTTTTTTTGTTTTATTTATCTTATCTTACCTAAATATTACTATTGGGTATAATAATAAGTTGGATTCTCCAAAGACTGTCATTTTTTGACAAATTGTAAATTATTAATTTAAGAATTTCTTAATAGTATAAATTATAGAAAGATGATATAATGAAGATGGTGATGGTATGTATTATACGAAGAAAAGAAGAATTAAAAAAGGACCGATTATTGTCCTCGCGGTAATTATTTTAGTGATTATTTTAATAGTTGTCGGCATAAATTTATATAACCACTACACTAGTAATGAATATAGGTTAAGTGAGGCTGGCTATAATGAAGATGAAATTAAAGAGATTTTAAAATTCGATGAGAAATATATTACTTATGCAATAGAGCACAAATATGAAGATGACTTTATTCCTTTACTTAAGGAAAAGTATTTCTTGTGGAAAAACTATGATAAATATATTGCATATATAGATGAGGAATATGGAAATAAACAAGTTGATTATAGTAAGGTTGTGTCTTTAGTTAATGTAGGTGCTGACAGTGATCCATATACTAATACAAAAAAAGCTGATATGGATAAAGGTTATGCTATTTTAGTTAATAAATATACTTCTTTACCAGAGAAATATGCTCCAGATGATATTGTGGAAATGAGTAATTGGTATGCATATCCTGATAATAGTATTAGACAAGAGGTATATGATGCTTTTAAAGAAATGTCTGAAGCGGCTAAAGAAACTGGTTATACTTTAATAGTTAATTCGTCTTATAGATCTTACGATGAACAAAAAGCAATATATGATGATTATGAGGATAATCGCGGTAAAGAATATGCTGATACATATGCGGCTAGGCCTGATTTTTCTGAACATCAAACTGGGCTTTCTTTGGATGTTTTTTCCCCAGGGGCTAATATGAGTAACTTTGCTGATACTGAAACGTTTAAATGGCTCAGTGAAAATTGTTATAAGTATGGATTTATTTTAAGATATCCTGAAGGTAAAGAAGAAATTACTGGTTACAATTACGAGGCATGGCACTATCGCTATTTAGGTAAGGAACTTGCTAAAAAGGTTTATGAAAGTGGTTTGACATACGATGAATATTATGCTTACTATTTAGATAAATAAGGGTGATTTTATGAAGAAAAAGATATGGATAATTATAGTTTGTATATTACTCTGTATTTTAGGTATTTCACTCTTTTTCTTTTTAAATAAAGATAAAGACGAGAATAACGTAAGCTTTGAAGATAATCTTAGAAATAATGGTTATTCTGATAACGAAGTTTCTATTATATTAGAGAAAGTTCCTAGTAGTAATTATGATTCTATTTTAGACCTAGGTTACGATAAAAGTTTAATTGATATTTTATCTTCTAGTAATTATCAAGAAAATAAATTTAATGATTACATAGAATATTATGTGAAAAACAAAGATGAAAATATAAATGACATTATTACGATAGTAAATTCTGGTTATGATTTAAAGAATTATCCAGCTTCTAGTTTATTAGCTGATTTGGTTCAAGAAAAATATTATATACATAGTAATGTAGCTCGTTATCTAGATTATGGAAATAGTGTAGATGTGGATGCGAAAAAGGTTATTAGTATGGTGAATTCAAAAGCTGATTTGGGTTTTTATAGTAATACTTATGATAGTAATTTAGATGATGGTAATTTAGTTTTAGTAAATAAGTTTTATCATTTAAAGGAAGATTATGCGCCTAATGATTTAATTAATCTATCTGGTCAATATAATAAAGGGGCTAATAGTAAAATGAGAAAAGAGGCTGCAGAAGCTTTTATGAAAATGGTGGATGCGGCTAAACTCGAAAATATTATTCTTTATAATATGTCAGCTTTTAGAAGTTACGATTATCAAGTTAATTTATATAATAAATATATAAAAAGAGATGGTAAGGCGGCAGCTGACAAATATTCAGCTAGACCTGGATATTCTGAACATTAAAGTGGTCTATGCTCTGATTTAAATGAAATAAGCAATTCCTTTGAAGGAACAGATGAAGCAATACGGCTTCAAAATAATGCTTATAAATATGGTTTTATTTTAAGGTTTCCAAAAGGTAAGGAAGATATTACTGGTTACAAATATGAACCATGGCATTATAGATATGTCGGAGTAGATGTGGCTAAAGTTATTTATGAGGATGATATTACTTTAGAAGAATATTATGCTTATTATATAGAAAACACCTCAAGTTAATTTGAGGCGTTTTCTATATTTCATTTTATTTCATTCCACCACCAGTATGGCCACTATATATACCAATATTTTCTGTGCTTGTTGCAGTAATTCCTTCAATTTGATACGGTTTTTCTTGTAATCTTTCTCCTGTTAAAGTAATATTTTTTTCTAGATATATAACTGGAGATAATGTATTCGAACCTGATGGTGATCCAAGTGCATCTACTGAAGAAATTATTTTAAAATTAATTACCTATTTCAAAACAAAAAAGTAATCTCTAGTCTGAGGTTACTTTTTCTATATCATGTTTTAAAACATTAATTATTCTATGATTCATATCCTTAGTATATGGGTCATCTGACATTAACTTACTGACAAATCTTTTTTTCTCGGTATTTGTTTTATATCCGTGGGCTTCACAGAACCTATCTTTTGCTTTTAATAGTTTTGATTTGCTTAGACTATAGCCTAATATATTTTGAAGATTGGTTGCTATTTCAATTCCGTCATCAGCATTTAAATGATTAATTATTTCATCGTAAGCTAAATCACTGGCTATTTCTAATAAAGGTGCAAATATTTTTTTAAGTCCATTATCTAATTCTTGATATGTTGTTTCAAATGTTAATAAGTCATATATTGAAGATGTAACAAAGGAACTATATGAAGGATTTTTATATTTATATTTTATTCCTGCTATGGCTTTGATAGTTGGAATTTGAAAAGTTTTTACAAAATTTTCTGCATTATTTAATAATTCATCATATGTTTGAAATGGATGATCTTTTAATTCAATTACATAAGAAATATAATTTATTCCATCTTTAGTATCTATAACATTTAATTTGGAATCTTCCCATAAGAACACATCTTTATTATCTTGTGATATGGTTTGAATAATATCACCATTTTTATTATAGAAAATGCGGTATGTTTCTTTCTCATGGTTATTTATATATTCTTTTTCATAGCCACAGATAAATCCTTTTGCTGAAATTGTTTTTAAGGCATCCTTTATTTTAATTGTTGGGTATAAATCTTTTTCCACAGTATAATAGTTTTGTCTGTTTTTAAAATATTTTTCTCTTTCTTCATCAGTGAAGATGTATTTTTGGGGATTCATTTTTCTATCTTTGCTTGTTCCCTCAAATACTGCTTTATATATACACAGTGGAGATGTTTTTTGATTTAAGCTATTGATATCATCTTTTGTAATACTGATTACAGTTTTATAAAAAGTTTCGATACTTTGATTACACATTTGATATAAGTTATCTAATTGTACTCCTCTAATATTCATGTCATCTAATAATATTAAGGTAGCGAGGCTATTACTTTCACCTTTCAATTCGATAAGCTCATCAATAATAGATGCGGCATTGGCATTTTCTTCAATCATCATTTTAATAACATTAGGAAATGATGAAAAATCTAATTCTTTTCTTTCTTTTATATTCATAATTAGCCCCTCCTACTATGTCTTATTATAGCATTTTTAGATACTTTGTGTAAATAAAAAAACTATTTGTAGGACTTTTTCTTCTTTAAAATAAATTTTAAATGTGGGAATGAATTTAATAAACGACGATTAAATATTGATTTTTCTCTAAGTACTTTTTTAATTTCCTCTGTTGTTTGTTCGGTAACATCTTTAAAGGTTTGAGAACTTTCTCTTTTGATGTTAGAAATTATCTTAAACGAAACAATAACATCGGTAACAAAAAAGATTAAAACTACTGCCATAATAGCATAAAAAACGATGTTGGGGATATTTTTGATGATGTTTAAAAAAATGGATTAAAAATGTATACGAGTAAAAGTCCTAAAGTGCCAAAGCCTAAAGAGGTTGTTAGACTTACTCTACCATTTATATGAAATTTATGATCACTATAATCCCACCATCTGGCATGAAATAATTTTTCCATTAAATAGCTAGTAACATATTCTAATATTGTTCCAAGTAAAAATGACATAATAAATAATACTAATGGATCTTCGTAATACTTTCTTAATAACAGCGTTATAAATAAGGCTCCAAATCCATAAATTGGGCACCACGGTCCAATTAAAAACCCACGAGCTGTTATTTTCTTTTTTTTAGTAGAAACAATAACTACTTCCATAAACCATCCAAGAATAGAATATATTATGAAAATATAAAAACACTTCATTATCGAAAACATAAAACATACCACCTTTACCGTGTAATTTTACACTGTATTTTCTAAATTGGCAACTACAACTGTTATAAAGTTTCTATTTTTTTGATTGAATATATGACTTTAGTTTAATATATTTAACATCTTCAAGCATTTCTTTAAATATTTCATTAATTTTGTTTCTATCCATATAATTTCACCAATCATATGATAACATCGCCTTTTTTATGTGACTAGCGATTCGACAATAATAGCTATAATTAGAACTTCTTAAATTTTTATTATGAAGTTGGCAAATTTTTGTAATTATAGTATAATTGTAATGGTGTTAATATGAAAAAAACAATGGGGGCTAGAACAAGTTTTAAAAATATAAATATGTATGCAAATAGAGGTATGACATTAGAGGCTGATTTAAAGGCCAGTAATGACTATTATCTAGTTAATGATATAGCAGTTATATATAAAAAACCAACACCTATTACAATTTCAAAGGTTAATTATCCTTCTAGATTAGAAGCTGTTATTAAAGAAGGTTATTTTAAAACACCATCAACTACTGATTATAACGGAGTATATAAAGGAAAATATATTGATTTTGAAGCTAAGGAAACTAAACTTAAAACGTCTTTTCCTTTGAGTAATATTCATCAACATCAAATAAGACATTTAAAACAAATATATAATCATGGAGGTATCGGCTTTTTAATTGTTAGGTTTACTGTTATTAATAAAACTTTTTTGTTGCCGATTGAGTCTTTACTAAAATTTTTAGAAGAAAACACACGCAAATCGATTCCTCTTTCATATTTTGAAGAGAATGGTTATATAATTAAAGATAAATATAATCCGCGAGTTGATTATTTAGAAGTTTTAGACAATTTGTATTTTGGAGGTAATGTATGAAAGAATTGAAAGCGTTTTTTAAAAAAGATCCGTTTAATATATTAGTATTTATTTTATCTATTATTATTTTACTAGTTGGAACATTTGTAATTAATTTTGTAGTAGCATTACTTGTGTTTATCGTAGTTAATTTAATATGGATTATACCTTTTATTAAATGGCGTAAAAAATTAGAAAATAGAGATAAAGTTAAAAAGAAGATTAGCCAACCTGATGAAATTGAAGAAGTTAATGATAATGAAAACGTAAGTATACCTTTAAAGGAAAGAAGTGATAAGATGGCTAAAAAAAGAAAACCAAAAGATAAAAAAGGAAAGAAGAAATTAGGAAAAAAGATTTTACTTGGATTTTTGATATTCTTCTTAATCTGTATTATTATAGGCATTGCTTTCTTCATATATATTGCAGTGACTGCTGGTAAATTTGATCCTGACAAATTATATTCTAAAGAGGCCAGTACTTTGGTCGATGTCAATGGTGATACATACGCAAAACTTGGTGCGGAAATGAGGCAAAAAATTTCATATGACGATATGTCTGAAGAACTTATCAATGCAATTGTAGCAACTGAGGATTCTCGTTTCTTCGAACATAATGGTTTTGATTTACCACGTTTTATGAAAGCTTCGTTTGGTCAACTTTTGGGACAAAATGCTGGTGGAGCTTCTACTTTGACTATGCAGGTTTCTAAAAACCAATATACATCAAATGTCGCAACAGGATTTGAAGGTATTAAACGTAAATTTACTGATATATATATTTCAATGTTCCAAATTGAACCTAATTATTCTAAAGAAGAAATTTTAGAGTTTTATGCAAATTCATATTATTTAGGTAGCGGTGCTTATGGCGTTGAACAAGCTGCCGAAACATACTTTAATAAAGATGCTAAAGATTTAAATTTATCTGAAGCAGCTATGATTGCTGGTTTATTCCAATCACCAGTTTCATATGATCCTAATATCAATCCTGAAAGAACTGAAGAAAGAAGACTTGTAGTATTAAGTCTTATGAAGAGACATGGTTATATTACAGATCAAGAGTATGAAATAGCCAAGAAAATGACTGTCGATAAAATTGTAATTAAAGGTAATAGTTCGACTACTGATAATCTTCAATATCGTGGATTTATAAATGCGGTAGCAGAAGAAGTTGAAGAAAAAACTGGATTAAATCCTTATCAAGCTTCTATGAAAATCTATACAACAATGGATAAAGAAAAACAAGAAGCATTAAATGATATAATGGAAGGTAAAAATTATGATTGGGAAAATGATGTAGTTCAAGCTGGAGTTGTGGCTATAGACAATAAAACTGGCGGTATTGCGGCAATAAGTAATGGTCGTAATCAAAATGGTGAAACATGGCAAGATTTTGCAACAGGTTCTGGTGGCAATGTTAGACAAATTGGTTCAACTGCTAAGCCTCTATACGACTACGGTCCAGCAATAGAATATAATAACTGGAATACTGATCATCCAATTATTGATACACAACATACTTATAGTGATGGCACACCGGTTAACAACTGGGATGGAAAATATAAAGGTATTATTACCATGAGACAAGCTTTAGTAGAATCACGAAATGTCCCAGCGGTTAAAACTTTCCAAAGTGTAGATAATAATAAGATTAAAGAATTTGTAACAAGTATTGGTTTAAATCCAGGAATGGATAGTAATGGAAAATTATACGAGGCTGATGCGATTGGTGGTTACAATGGTGAGTCTCCATTATCTGTAGCTGGTGCTTATTCAGCATTTGCTACTGGTGGTTATTATATTGAACCACATACAGTTACAAAAATAGAATTTGATGAAACTGGCGAAACAAAAGAATACGAACCAGAAAAAACAAGAGTTATGAGTGAAGCCACTGCCTATATGATAACTGATATGTTAGTTGATACTTCTGAAAATGCACTTGGTCGATATAGTAATATAAATGGTGCAACTTATGCTGCTAAAACAGGTACTAGTAACTACGATGAAGAAACTCAAAAACATTACGGATACCCAGATAATGCGGTTAACGATTTATGGGTTGCTGGTTATAACCCTGATTATTCAATAGCTGTATGGTATGGATATCCTAGTAATTCAAGTAGATATTATAATAGATTTGGATCTAGTCAAAATTCAAGATTATTTAATGCAGTAGCCAAAAAATTCTTTGATGCTGATGCGAAATTTGAAAAACCTGAAGAAGTAGTTGAAGTTACAGTTGAAAGAAATACAGGTACTTCTTTACTTCCTAGTGAAAATACTCCAGATAGTGCAAAAACAACTGAATTATTTAGAGAAAGTACTAAACCAACTGAAGTATCTGCTAGATTTAATACTTTAAATAATGTATCTAATCTTAAAGCTAGTGTTTCTGGAAATAGTGCAACCATTTCTTGGAATGGTATCAATACTCCTGAGGCTCTTAATCAAAGTTATTGGAAACCATTTGTTGAAAAAGCATTCGGTTTATCAAAAGACCAGAATAGTTATTTATCTTATATAATGGGTTACAACAAAAATGTATTAGGTAATTTAGTTTATAAAATTTACTATAAAAACGGTAATGATTTAACACTTTTAACAACTACCACTAATACTTCTGCAACAGTAAAACTACCAAATATTAAATCTCCAACACTTGTTGTTAAATCAGGATATTCTAATTTCTCTGGTAGCGATAGTAGTGGAGTGGAAGTTAGTATTGATTATGAAGGTGTTTCAGCTAGTGATATTACTGCCTCTTTAACAACTGACTCAACAATTAATTTAACGTCACCAACTATTTATAAAGAACCACAAAAACCAGTTAAAGTAACTTTAGATGGTGAAGATATTACTAATAGTAGTGATGTTAAAATTAATTTAACTGTCACAGATTCAACTGGGACACCAGTAAGTGATTGGGAAACTGTAGTCGGTAAAACTATTGGTAGCTATACATTTAGTTATAGTATTACTTATCAAGGTGAAACTGTTACAACCCTTACAAAAACAGTAATTGTCAGTTAGGAATAGTGATTTATACTATTCCTTTTTTATACTAAAAAAACACCTATTTATTTAGGTGTTTATAGTATTTACATATTTCTCGCAATTTGCATTCATTACATTTGGGGTTTCTGGCTAAACAGTGATATCTACCAAATAAAACCATTTGGTGATGTCTTTTACATAAGTCTTCTTTTTTGAATTTTCTACTTAATTTCTTTTCTATTTGTAGTGGATTGTCCGTTTCTTTGGCTATATTCAGTCTTTTGCTAACCCTTGATACATGAGTATCCACGGCAATACATGGGACATTATATATATTACTTAGAACAACGTTGGCCGTTTTTCTACCAACGCCTGGAAGGCTTTCTAAATATTCTCTATTGTTTGGTAAAGTACCTTGGTAATCTTCTTCTAGCCTTTTGGCTATTTCGATTAAATTTTGGGCTTTTTTATGATAAGTTCCTATTGGTCTAATAATATTTTGAATATCTATAATATTGGCTTCGGACAACTCTTTTAATGTTGGATATTTTTTAAATAATATTTCTGTTACAGAGTTTACTCGTTTATCAGTTGTTTGAGCACTTAACATCGTTGCTAATAACAATTCGTAATCTTTTGTATAATTGAGTTCGCATCTGGGGTTTGGGAATAATTCATCTAGATAGTCTTCAATCATTTTCATTGAGCCAGTCATATTCGAATACCTCTTTCTTTGTCTTTTGTTTTCTATGTTTTTCTCTTTCTTTTTTTATGTCAGCTTCGCTTTTTATTCCCTTTTTATGCCACTCTGATAATATTTTATCGATATATCGCAAATTAGATACGCCGTTATATACCGCTTCTTTTAAAGCTAATTCGATTAACTCTTCAGTATAATTTCCATCAATCCAGGCACCGATAATTTCATATTCCATTGGACTTAATGTTCTACCAAATTCTTTCTCAAACTTATCATAAATTGTAGTTTTTGGCGTTTCACTTTTATCATTTATTATATTCATAACTAATTTATTATACATTTCATCTAAGTCAATATATTCTTCACATACTTTGCCTGATTTAACAGCTATTTTTAGCATGTCTTTACTTGTTAAGCTGTCAATTAATTTTAGTGTGTCTGGCAATTTGATATTTAAATCTTTTGATATTTTTTCTGGGTCAAATTCATTAAATCCTAACAAATAAATTAATATAATTAATTCTTTGTCAGTTAATTTCATTTTTTTATAGTTTTGTAGTAATGCCATAGGAACTATAATGTGACCATGTTTCATGAGCTCTAAAATCTTACTTGTCATAAAATCACCTTGTATTTTATTATAACTTAAATATCGATCATTTTACAAGAATATAAATAGAAAATTTATTTTAAATTAAAAACGAAGTATTAATAAATTATTAATCTTCGTTTTGATATATACTGATAATATAATTTTTTAAAGTTTCTTTGTTATTTTGTAATGTACCATCTAGTATTTCGTTTTCTAGATCTGATAAAATAGTTTTTAAAAATGAACCAGCTTCTTTATTTAATATTTCACATATTTCCATCGGACTTATAGCAATATCTAATCTACTTTTAATTGGAATTTTAGAATATTTCTCGTTAATTTTCTGTTTATCTATTCCAGCTAATTCAGCAGCCATTGTACAGATATATAATCCATAATTATATAATATATGATTATCTAATAAATCTTTATCTTTGACTTCATTTATTTTTCTAATGCTTTCTTTTTCTATGGCATTAAAATTATACTTGTCTAAGGCATCTAATTGAGACCAAGTTACAATCATCGATGGAGTTATTTTAGCTCTTTTTAGATTAGGAATTTCTAGATGATCGGTGAGTTTTAAGGAATTTAAGAGTTCAATTCCATAAGCTTTGTTTGGACTTGAAAATATTAAATCTAATTCTTCTTTTTTACGGTCTTTAGATATTTTTTTTAATAGATGACCATATTTACGTATATAAGTTTTTAATTTTGGTTCAAGAGTAAAATTTAAAGTTGTAGCAAATCTAATAGCTCTTAAAATGCGTAAAGCATCATCTTTTAGACTCATTTTAGGATTACTTACTGTTCTGATAATTTTATTATCTAAGTCTTGTTTAGCACCAATTAAGTCAATTTGATTACCATCTTTATCAATGCATAATGTATTTATAGTAAAATCTCTTCTTTTAATATCTTCTTCTAAAGTGTCAACATATTCTATTTTTTCTGGTCTTCGATGATCTTTATATTTAAATTCTTTTCGAAATGTGGTTATTTCAAATTTTGTTTTTTCAAAAACTATGGTGACTGATCCATATTCTGAATTGGTAGTGACTACTTCTGAAAAGATTTGATGTAACTCCATTGGGGTAGCATCTGTACAAATATCTATGTCACTGAATGTTCTTTTTAAATATAGATCTCTCGGATAACCGCCAACCATATAAGCGATATATCCATAACTATTAATTTTTTCTAAAAGTCTAATTGCAGTTTCAAACATTAATTCATCTCCATTGTTACATTAAAAAAAGGCGTCAAAGCCTTAGTTTAATGCATCTTTTAATTTTGCGCCAGCTTTGATAGAAACAGCTGTTCTTGCAGGAATAGTTACAGCTTCACCAGTTCTTGGGTTGCGTCCTTGTCTAGCTTCTTTGTGTTGAGTTGCAAATGTGCAGAAACCAGTTAAAGTAACTTTTCCTTCGCTTTTTAATCCTTCTACAATTCCATTTAATACAGCATCTAATGCTCTAGTAGCATCTGCTTTAGTCATTCCTGTTTCTTCGGCAATATAGTTTACTAAATTTTGTTTTGTCATTTAAATATACCTCCCTTGTATTGTTAAGCTATCTTGCTTACATTTACATGTTATCATGTTTGACCATAAAAATCAATATATTTTAAGCTTTTTTTTACGGGTTTTGACGTGAATGATTAATTAATTATTTTATTTTTGCTTTACTCATTTTATTATTGTATTTAAAGGGAAAGTATTATATAAATCTATTATTAATTTTTTTGAAGATTAAATGACGATGGCGAAGAGGTTTCCAGAACCTTTATTGACAAGTTTTGATAATGTTTGTTTTAGTTTAAATCTAACGCTTTCAGGCATTAGTGATAGTTTGGCTTGGATTCCCTCTTGAACTATCACATCTAAACTTCGACCAAATATTTCACTTTTCCAAATGTTTTCACTACCAGAATCTTTGTCTTTCATAAGATAATTTATTAATTCTTTACTTTGAATTTCAGATCCGATGATCGGTTCAAAGGTACTTTCGACATCTACTCTTATCATATGAATTGAAGGGGCTACTGCTTTTAATTTAATACCATATCTACTACCCTGTTTGATTATTTCTGGTGTATCTAAGGTCATATCTGCTAAAGTCGGTGAGGCTACTCCATAACCTGTTTGTTTAACCATTTTTAATGCATCCTTTACTTGGTCGTATTCGCGTTTTGCTTCTCCTAAGTCTTGGAATAAGCTCAACAATTGTGAACGACTAGTAATATCAACACCAATTATCTCTTTTAATACTTCATTATATAAATTAGATGGGGTTTTTAAAGTAACTCTAACGTTCCCTGTTGCTGTATCAACTTCAGATAAATAGGCCTTTTCTATATATTCACATTCTTCTAATTTACCAGTAATCTGTTCAATATCTCTTAATTTATCTATTTCGTGAATACTATTTCTAATAGCTTCAATATAAGATTGTTTGAGCCAGTTATTTGGCTCTAAACATGCAACCCAATCTGCCATTTCAACATCTATACAAACAACTGGGAATTCATATAATGCCTCTCTTAAAATATTATAAGCATCTCTTTCACTCATGTTATCGATATTCATTGGTATAGCAGGAGCACCATATTCTTCTCTTAACTTTTCGGCTAAATTTTCTGTTTCTGGAAGCATTGGATGGGTCGAATTAACAATTACGATAAAAGGTTTGCCAATTTCTTTTAACTCTTTGGCTATTCTTTGTTCGGCCTCAATGTAATCACTTCTTTCAAATTCACCAATGGAACCATCGGTGGTAACTAAAACACCTATACTTGAATGATCTTTGATCACTTTTTCAGTTCCAATTTCAGCAGCTTCAACAAATGGTATTGATTCTTCATACCACGGTGTATGGACCATTCTTGGGCCATTCTCATCTTCATAGCCTTTAGCCCCTTCGATGACATATCCTACACAATCAACTAATCTAACGTCTGCTGTAAAATCATCTATTTTTATCTTAGCGGCATTACTAGGAACAAATTTTGGTTCAGTTGTCATAATTGTTTTTCCTTGAGCAGATTGTGGTATTTCATCTAAAGTTCTTTTTCTTTCATATTCATCTTCAATATTAGGAACAACAAGATTTTCGATAAATCTTTTTATGAAAGTAGATTTACCAGTTCTAACTGCTCCTACTACTCCTAAATAAATATCGCCACCGGTTCTTTCGGTGATGTTTTTGATAATGTCTATTTTTTCCATATTATCCCTACTTTCTTCATTTAAATATATGAATACTATTTTAAAATATGAAGAAAAACAAGATATAAATATTTTTTTACTTTTTTAGACATTTTTTAACATTGTATATTTTTATTAGATATTGCTTTATTTTTTTCTTAGAACTACAATTATAATGGAGGCGATAAGATGAAAGTTGAAGATATTAAAAAAGTAGCTTGTGTGGGAGCTGGAGTTATTGGATATAGCTGGGCTTTATATTATTCTTTAAAAAAATTATCAGTAAGTGTATATGATTTAAGTGATGAGAAACTTGATTTGGCAAAAAAGAGAATTCACGAAAGTTTACTTAATTTGATGAAAAATGGTGTAGTTAGTGAAGATGAAATGAGTGAAATTGAAAATGGGATAAATTATACTACATCGATGGAAGATGCTGTTAAGGATGTCCAGTTTATTACAGAATCTGGGCCTGAAAGTTATGAAATTAAACAAAAAATGGCTGAAGAGATGGAAAGATATACAGCCAGTAATACGATTATTGCGTCTTCTACATCCGGGTTACTTGTTAGTGAAATAGCAAAAAATGCGAAAAATCCAGAAAGGTTTATAGGAGCTCATCCTTATAATCCACCACATTTAATTCCACTTGTTGAACTTACTAAAGGTGATAAAACTAGTGAAGAGGTTTTAAAATGCGCAAAAGAATTTTATCAATCTATTGATAAAGAACCTGTTGTTTTACAAAAAGAAGCATTAGGATTTATTTGTAATCGTATTCAAATGGCCGTTTATAGAGAAGTTTGTAATTTAGTAATGAAAGGTGTGTGCTCTATTGAAGATGCCGATAAAGCGGTTACTTATGGGCCTGGACTTAGATGGGCTATTATGGGTCCTAGTTTAGTCTTTGAACTCGGTGGTGGTGAAGGGCATATAGATGGTCTTATGAAGCATTTGAACCCTTCTATTAGTCTATGGTTACATGATATGGCTGATTTTAAAGATTTTCCTGAGGAATTCCCTGAAATTGCACGAAATGGGGTTATTGAAGCGATGAAGAACCGTCCTAGAGAAATTGGTAATGACGACGCTTCTTTAGCTGAATATCGTGATAAAATGCTTATCTCGTTATTAAAATTACATAATAAATTATAATATAAAAGACATTGATTAAATCATTTTATCAATGTCTTTTGGTACTTTATCATTGATGACTGCATCAATGATTTTATTTTGATTTTCTTCGGAAACTGGTCTTCCTGTCATTTGACTTAGTTCACTTATTACTTCTCTTAAGATTCCCTCGTCTTTTAGATTACCTTCCTGGAGTTTTTTTGCTAGATCTAAGATTGTTTCTTTATTAACATTGGTTTTCTTCTCTACACGTTTGAAAAAACTGTCTGAAAATGCCATTTTAAAACCTCCTACATTAATATATGCGGGAGGTTTTATTAAGCTACTGTTCTCCTTTATTTTTAAAGTTTAAAATAATTGGTGTCCCTGTAAAGTCAAAACTTTCTCTTATTTTATTTTCGAGATATCTTTCGTATGAGAAGTGAATTAATCCTTTACTATTAACCTGAATATTAAATGTTGGCGGGCAAATACTACTTTGATTTGAAAAATATATTTTTAATCTTTTACCTTTATATGAAGGTGGTAGATTTAATGCATAAGCATCTGTAATTACATTATTTAAGCTGCTAGTTGATATTTGTCTATGAGCGTTTTCATTGGCTTTAATAATCTCTGGCATCAAAGTATGAATACGTTTTTTAGTTAATGCTGATAAGAATACTACTTTAGCATATGGGATGAATCCAAATTGATATTTTATTTCTTCTTTCCAGTCTTTCATAGCTTTATCTTTATCTTCGATAGTGTCCCACTTATTAACGGCAATTACAATAGCTTTTCCTGCTTCAATAGCATAACCAGCAATGTGTTTATCGTGTTCAATAATTCCTTCTTCAGCATTTATAACAAGCACACATACATCTGATCTGTCTATGGCTTTTAGAGAACGAAGTAAACTATATTTTTCTACGTTTTCATATATTTTCCCACGTTTACGCATACCTGCTGTATCTATTACGACAAAGTCTTTTTCATGATATTTAAATGGAGTATCGATAGCATCTCTAGTTGTTCCAGCAATTGGGCTGACGATTACTCTCTCCTCATTTAATAAAGCATTTACTAAACTACTTTTACCAACATTTGGTCTGCCAATAACCGAAAATTTAATAATATCTTTGTCATATTCTTCTTTTATTTCTTTGAAGTTTTTAGTTATTTCATCTAATAGACTAGATATTCCCAATTTGTGTTCAGCAGATAATTCTATATATGTATCGAAAGCTAAATTATAAAAATCATATTTATGGTCTTCATAAGCTTTAGAGTCCGTTTTATTAATGGCAACAATTACTGGTTTACCACTTTTCTTTAATATGTCTCTCACTATATAATCATTAGATGTTAGACCCTCTTTTCCGTCGACAACGAAGACAACAACATCGGCCTCATCAATAGCTAGTTCAGCTTGTCCTTTTATTTCGGTATTAAAATTACCAGTGGACATATCAATCCCACCAGTATCAATAAGATGAAAACTATAATCTAAATAATTTACGGTTCCATAAAGTCTATCCCTAGTAACTCCTGGGGTATCTTCAATTATAGCCATTTTGGTACCAACTAGACGATTGAATATCGTAGATTTTCCAACATTTGGTCGTCCGACTAAAGCAACAATTGGTTTTCTCATAATTATCACCTACACTTTTATGATTTGGCTTTTTCTTTTTATTTTCTGAGCTTTATTGCCATAAACGATTTCACCGTTTTCTAGAATTGTTCCTAATTCAATACTATTTAAATCGTTTTTTGCTTTTAAATAAATTGTTTCGCCATCTTTATAGATGACAAATTTACTTAATAGGGTCTTATTTATATTAAAGATATCATCCACTTTATATAAGAAAGAATCTTCAATCAATTCAATGTTTAATTCTATTTGATTGTTAAAGTAATCTAAATATTCAAGCTCTTCTTTTTTCATATCTATAATAAGTCCATAATTTTTATCTTTATATATAAATACATTATAATATCCATTTAAATCTATAATATATTTATTTTGAATTTTATTTATTAATTTAATCAGTTTTTTTTCTATCACTTTTTGATCAGTTAAATCTAGGTTTTGCAAATAAATTTTATCCAAAAAAACGACAATGTTTTCATCTATTATAAATCTCATTTTATCACCTAGAATAGTTTATGAAACTTTATATTATAATGTTATAAAATCACATTGTCCTTTCGATCTTTTTGTGAATTTCTTCTTTACCATCTTTAGTTACACTGGAGAACATTACAAATTCATCACCAACCACTAGATCTAAATCATTTAAAATCATATTTCTTTGTTTTTGTCTGGTTGTGATTCCAATTTTATCTACTTTGTTTGCAACAATGGTTACTGGTAATTTGTAATATTTTAAAAAGTTATACATTAATATGTCATCATTAGTTGGACGATGGCGAAAATCAATTAGTAAAAATACACCTTTAAGATTTTTTCTGTTTACTAAATAATCTTCAATCATTAATCCAAATTTCTTTCTTTTTGTTTTACTTACCCCTGCAAATCCATATCCTGGAGCATCAACTAAATAAAACTCATCATTCACATTATAAAAGTTTATTGTTTGAGTTTTACCTGGTCTACTAGATGTTCTGGCAAAGTTTTTTCGATTAACAATTGTATTTATGAAACTACTTTTACCGACATTAGATCTTCCAACCAACATATATTCTGGTTTGTTATCAGTAGGGTATTGACTTCGGCGAATAGCCGAAATAGTTAAATCTACGGATTTAATTTTCATTTTAATCACCTGACTATACGTTATAAAGTATAACAAAATTCATATAAAAAGTAAAGTTTACCACCTTTAGAAGATTATTAAAAACGGTTTTATTAGTAATCTTTTGTAGGATATTTTCATTTTAAAAAGGAATTTAAGATTTTTTGTTGTATGTTTATATTGGAAGGGGGATTAGAAAGGAGAACTATGAAAAAATTTTTATTAATTGTTTTTATGTTTTTAATGGTGATACCAGTTAAAGGATTAGAGGGAAATGAAAATATAATTAGGAAATATAAATATTATCGATTAAATAAAGTTTTAGGTCCAATGGTTTTTAAAAATGAAGCTACTGAAGAATATCCTTTAATTGATGAAAGCATCTATACCGAAGGAAAATTGAGTGATCTTTTAATAGATAAACCCGAAGAAAAAGTTGGAAGAAAAATCTATGAATATGATGGTTTTCATTATTTGGAAATTCCTAAAATAAATATAATAGAAATTAAAATAGATGCTGATTCTTTAATTTACAATATCGATTTTAAGGATAATAATGGTAAACTCAATTATAAGCTTGATGATTCTGTAAATAATGATAATTATTATCGCTATAAATTGGAAAATGAAGTTAATATTAATGATTTGATTATATTGGCGAAAAGTGGTAATAAAGATATTAATAGTTTCACAATATATTTAAAAAACGAAGATACATTAGTCAGTGAAATGCATGTTACGACATTTGAAAATCGTAACTTAAAGCTATCATGTAGTATGAAAGATATTAAAAAAAATGCTTATAAAGATATTTATACTTTAAATAAATTGGATCTTAATAATAATTTAATATATGTTGATGAAGTAAAATTGTATCAGTATCAAGATTATAAGTATCAGTCTTATAAATTAGAAAGAGAATACTATGATGAATATTTAAGTGAACCTTTCGAAGATTATATTTACCGTGATGAAGATAATTATATAGATATTAGTGTTAATTATAAGGATTTAAATAACACTCTTCCTATAAAAGAAAATAAGGCTGTTTCTAAAGAAAATAATTTTAAAAAACTAAACAATAATGTTAAACCATTAAACACGAATAATATTCCAAATACTTCTGATGAAAGCAGTGTTAATACTAGTGCTAAGAAAAAAACGCATTATCAACATGTATTAAAAATGAGTAATGACAAAACTAAATCTAATAAAACGAATGATAATAATTTATATAATTATTTAAAATTATTTGTTTTAATTATTTTATTAATTTTAACCATTAAACTTAAAAACAAAGTAAAAGAATATTCTAGATGATAATAATTTATCATCTTTTTTTAGAAAAATCGTGAATTTTTAGACTAAATGCAGGTTTATGAAGAAACATTTAATTTACAAGACTTATTGCTGCTTTGGAATATAAA
>CALVIJ010000004.1 GCA_944329505.1 uncultured Bacilli bacterium
TACTAATTCCATAACTTCAAGCATAGTCATTTCTTTAAGACCAGCGATAAATTCATCTTTATTAATTTTTGCCATTTATAATCATTCCTTTCTAATTTTCTTCTTTTTCTAAATCTTGTCTATATAAATCTATGCATATAGATAAACTCTTAAGTGGGTAGATAAGTCCACTTGCAAGCATTGTAAGTAATCCATCTCTTGATGGTAATTTTGATAATTCTTTTAATTTAGCTTCGTCAGTTTTTTCACCATCGATTAAACCAACTTTAACAACAAGTGCTGGATGCTTTTTTGCAAAGTCATATAAAACTTTTACTGGAGCAACCGCATCAGTTCCGAAAGCCATAGCTTTTGGTCCTTTTAAATCATCATTTAAATCTATTTTTAAAGTGTCAAAGGCTCTTTTAACTAAGGTGTTTTTATAGATTTTAAATTCTGAATCGCTTTCTTTTAATGTTCTTCTTAGTTCGTTTGTCTCATCAACAGTTAAACCTTGATATTCAAATAAAACTGTAGCTGTAGCACTTTTTGTTTTTTCAGCGATTTCATCGATGATTTCTTGTTTCTTATCTAAGATTTTTTGGTTAGCCAAGTTTCGCACCTTCCTTTCCTTTGCCGTAATATAAAAGCTCTAGCAAGTTATGCCAGAGCGAAAAGACTTTATTTATAAAGTATCCTCGGTAGGGAATTAAGCTTTTAGCACCTACTGTCTACGGCATAATTAAACTCACGAATTCATTATATCATAGCTTTTATTAATTGTCAAAGCTAGATGGGTCTACTTTAACACCAGGTCCCATTGTTGCTGATAAGGAAATGTTTTTAACATAAGTTCCTTTAACAACACTTGGTTTAGATTTGATAATTAAAGTAACAAAGGTTTTTAAGTTGTCAATTAAATCTTCATCACTGAATGAAACTTTACCGATTAGAGCATGAACGTTACCATATGAATCTGTACGGTATTCTACTCTACCTTTTTTAACTTCTTCTACGGCTTTTTTAGTATCCATAGTAACTGTACCAGTTTTAGGGTTTGGCATTAAACCTTTTGGTCCTAAGATACGACCAATTTTACCTAAAGCAGGCATCATATCTGGTGTTGCGATTAAACTATCGAAATCAAACCAGTTTTCTTTTTGAATTTTTTCAATCATGTCAGTATCTCCAACATAATCAGCGCCGGCTTCTTTTGCAGCTTTTGCAGCACCACCTTTAGCGATAACTAAAACTTTTTTAGTTTTACCAGTTCCATGTGGTAATACTACTGCTCCTCTTAATTGTTGATCAGCTTTTTTAGTATCTAGGTTTAAGTGCATAGCTACTTCAACTGAAGCGTCAAAACTAGTGTAAGAAGTTTCTTTAACTAATTTTACTGCTTCTTCTTTAGTGTAAAGTTTATTCTTGTCAAGTTTTTCAGCTTGAGCTAAATATTTTTTACCTTTTTTCATCTTTATTTACCTCCTTGTGGTTTTTGCGGATTATTCCTCCCACATAGCATGGGTTTTTAGTCTTCGATTTTAACGCCCATATTTAAAGCTGTACCTTCGATAATCTTCATTGCATCTTCAACGGTATAGCAGTTTAAATCTGGAAGTTTTGTTTCAGCAATTTCTCTTAGTTTGTCTTTAGATAAGGTTGCGACAGTTTCGTTTTTACCGTTAACTGAACCTTTCTTGATACCGCAAGCTTTTTTGATTAAGAAAGCTGCTGGTGGAGTTTTAACTACAAAGCTGAAACTTCTGTCTTCATTAACAGTAATTTCAACTGGTAGAATATCTCCCATCTTATCTCTTGTTGCGTCGTTAAATTGAGTACAAAATTCTCCTAAGTTAATTCCTGCAGGTCCTAAAGCTGTACCAACTGGTGGAGCTGGTGTTGCTTTTCCGGCAGCAATTTGGATTTTGATTTTTTTAACTGCATCTTTTGCCACGAAAAACACCTCCTAATATTTTTTTCGTGGGTGGTTCCAATGATTATCCGCTTCATCTCATTTGGTAATCTCCCACTTTTTCTATATCAAAAATAATATAGCGTATTAATAGTATCACAAATTATTCCTTTTGTAAACTAAGCTTTAGAAATTTGTGATAGTTCTAATTCGACAATAGTTTCTTGTCCAAATAGGTCGATAGCTACTTCTAATTTTGCTTCTTTTAAATCTACTGATTTGATAACTCCAAACATACCTTCAAATGGTCCAGCGATAACTTTGACTTTTTCGCCTTCTTTAAGATCGTTTTCAGCATCAAGTCTACTCATACCCATTGAACCTAAGATTTTATCAACTTCAGCTGGAGTTAATGGGAATGGCTTAGCTCCTTTACCAGATGAACCGATAAATCCTGTTACACCTGGTGTATTTCTGACGATGAACCAAGCTTCATCAGTCATAACCATTTCAACTAAAATATAACCAGGGAAAAGTTTTACTTTCTTTTCTTTTCCGTTTGCGTCAACTACAGTTTCTTCTGGAACGACTACTCTTAAGATATAATCTTCCATACCCATAGAGTTTGCACGCATTTCTAATTTTTCTTTTACTTTATTCTCATGACCAGAATAAGTATTAACTACGTACCATTCTTTTTCCATTAATTACCCCCCATTAATGTTTCAATAGCTGCAATTATAACATCTGATAACATAAAGAACAATGCGAAAACAACAATACATGCTAAAACAGCCACTGAATATTTGAACATTTCTTTTTTCTTCGGCCATCTGACCTTTTTAAATTCTGAACGAATACCTGATATTTTCTTTTCTTTTTTTTCTTTTTTTTCGGCTTTTTTTGCCATAGAGTTCACCTACTTTAATTTTATGTTTCTTCATAATAAAAAACACTTTTTTGTGTTCACTAATAAAGTATCACATTAAGTGTTTTTTGTCAATACATTTTAATTAAAAGGTTACCAAGAACCTCCGCCTCCGCCACCGGAGCCACCGCCAGATGATCCTCCTCCAGATGAGCCACCAGAACTTGGTGATGAAGACATGGCAGTATTGGCAGATGCCATAGCGGTATTCATAAATGATCCAAAGGCTGCTACAGAGAAGTAACTAGTACCTACATACCAATCAGGTTCTTGCATAGTTATAGTCTCAAATTTCTTAATCCATTTGTCGGAAATACCTAATACATAAGTATAAGGTAGGATATCATAAAAGTAATTTGGGTTTTGAGACACCATAGATTCTAATTGATTTTTTTCGGCTGTTTCCAAATATGTTTTAAAGCCTTTAATCTTTCCTAGCATGTTAAGTCCATATGGTGTTCGTTTTGATATAAACTTTAAGCATATAGCCATACCAATTAAACAGATAATACCGATTAAATAACCAATCAAATAGATAGTTTCTTGAACTATGGCTGGTAAAACGGTGGCAATCCAAGGAACTCCTCCAAATCCCAAGCCCCAAATAAGTACAACTATTTTTGTGGCAATTGGAGTATGGCCAAGAAGTATACCAAATAATACTGAAAAGCCTGCAGCTGGGAATATTAAAGCAACAATAAGATTTGAAGAGTCACCATAGTTTATGATAGGAATGGCGGTAATTAAGAGATAAGAAATGATCATCATTAATACAATAAATATTTTTTTGCTTGAAGCTTTCTTTTCAAATATTTTTTGTTTATTTTCTTTACTATTTACGTTTTCTAAAATTTTGTTGACTGTTAAATAGAATTGATTATAAAGCTCTGATAAGTTCACTTCGTCTTCTGTCATAGAATCTTTAAATAATCCCTCTAAGAAAAGGCGTTCATTAACATTATTTCCGTCATAATCTTTTAGTTTTATTATTTTAAAGCTTTTAGATTTGGTAAATAACGATTCTTCGTCGGTTTCTACTATTTTAATATATCCTTTATCGGCTAGATATATCAAAAGTGAAGTTACATCAGTACTATCGGCTGAACCTTTGTATAAGAAGCCAATTTCTAAGCTATTGAAACCCTCTGGCGGATAGAATTCAACGGTTTCTACTACTTTATTATCTCTTCCATAAAGGTACCATAAAATAGCTGAAATAATTAACCCAATAATAGGAACTATAAAGATTAGATAATCTTGAAGACTTGTGTTGTTATTTTCACCAACAAAATAGTCTTCTGGAAGTTCTGTTCTAACAGTTAAGGCTTCACCTGGATTTAAAATACCATTATAACTTCCTGTAATAGTGTTATCGCTAACTAAATATTTAATGTTGCTATTTCCGGTTAAACCTTTAGCACCGCTTGAAAAGCCTAATTTACTAGAATCAAATTCTTTGGGCATAGTAATATTAAAAGTAACATTACCAATTACGGTGTCCCATTCGTTTCCGATAATGTTGATGTACAATTCATCATAGTTTTTGACGGGATCTTTTCCAATATCATAGGTGTATTTGATGGTGTATGTTTGCTCGCCTGTTAATGTTTTATCTTCACTGCCTATTTGAATATTATATACTCCATTTGATTTGGATGTTTGAAATTCGTTATCAACACTTACATTTGATATTTTCGCACGATTTGTAGATGATGAACCATCTAGTCTGACGACTTTGTTTTTTAATGGGATTTTTCTATAAATTCCGTGTTTTTCCACATTGAAATATGCGGTGATAGTTTCAGTTATATCGAATGTATTATTTTCGTTTACTTTGATATTGATATCATATTTATCAATCACATAATCGTACGAACGATATTCATCACTTTCGCTTGGGGTTATGTTTGTATATGAAAAATCAGTTATTTCAATTTCTAAGCGATAGTACTTTATATCTTCTACGGTGTAATCTCCTAAGATATTTAAATTAGACATTTGATCTAATTTACTTTTATTTGGTACAGCAAATTTACTTGATGAAGTATTAGCTATTAAAGTATAATTTGAATCGTAAAAATAGCTTGTGGCAGTATAATCAATATCACTATTAGATTTGTTTACTACATCAGCAGTTAGACCAAAAGCTAAAGAAGAAGACAAAGAATTATCTTGAAATGAAATATTAGAAAACGATAAGTCTCCTACAGTTAGGTTTTCAGAATCCTCAATACTAACAAGATTGGTTTGACTTGTTAAAGCTTTTGTATTTGTGGGAAATGTAAATGTTAAAGACAATAGGAGTATTAGAATTAAAGATAAAGTTTTTATTTTTTTCATATTATCCCTTAAAATTCAACTTTTACATTTTCTCTTTCAGCACTGTCTGTCTCAAACATTTCTTTTGTCTTATATCCGAATAGCTTGGCAAGTATATTGCTTGGGAACATTTCTACTTTGTTATTAAACATTTCTACTGTTCCATTATAATATTTTCTTGAATTAGCTATATCCTCTTCTATTTTAGATAATTCTCTAGTTAAATCTTGAAAGTTCACGCTGGCTTTTAAATCAGGATAACTTTCTGCTAGAAGCATGATTTTATTAATGTCTTTAGAAAGTTTTTGATTTGCTTTAACTTTTTCATCAGTAGACATGCTGTCATAGCTACTATTTCTAAGTTCAACAACTTCTTTTAAAGTATTTTCTTCATGTTTAGCATACCCTTTAACAGTTTCAACGACATTAGGAATTAAATCCCATCTTTTCTTTAAATAAACATCCATAGTAGAGAAAGCTTCTTCTACCATATTTTTTAATTTTATAAAATTGTTATAAGTAATAAGTGTATATATAACAATTATAACAATAATTGCAATAATAATATAAGTCCACATAATATTTCCTCCTTTATTAATTTGAATAATTTGATTAACGATTTTACTTTTTTGATAACACCTCCAATATTTTTGGATCTGTTTATATCCTACTAAAATTATAGCATATTTGGACATGAAAAAACACTATTATTTGTTAATAGTGTGTTTGATTTATTTTCGTTTGACTGCTACAGTTGCTTTTTCTAAAGTATAATCTTTATCATCTTCTTTTTTTATAAAACATTCAAATACTGGATCCCAAACTAAATTACTATTTTTATCTTTAATAGCAACTTTAGGGGTAGCAGATTTTTCGGTATCTAAAATTATACCTGAGTTAATAAGCCCTTTTATACAATTTCCTTAATTTATAAAAGTAAATTGTTGTTTTTCCATAATTCCCCTCCTCGTTATGTGGTTATTATACACATATGAATGGATTTGTCAAATTATTTCAATTTTAATTTATCAATATATCTGTCATTAGTTCTAAAGCATCACTACCAAAATCTTTTAATCTATAAATCTTATCTTTAAAAAATTTATTTTTAGTATTTTGGTTATTTATTTTCATAATAGTGCCATCAGAAACTTTTGTTATTTCGATGTCCGCGGTATATCTTTGATACTTTAATTTTAAAGTTTCCAAGTCTTCTTCATTTCCATAAATATATAAATCGCCTTTATTTATATATATACTATTTGGAACAAAAGATCTTTGAAATTGTTTAATTATTTCATAATTACAAATTACATTGTCCAAAGATTTCTTTTTAAAATGTTTTTTTAATTTTTTAATATTTATTTTTTTATTTTTACCTCGCTTGGTCATATTAAATTTTTTGCCAGTTAAACTTATATTATTTATAAGATAACATGTATGAATGTCATCGTTTTTTTCAATGACATCTAAAATGTTTTCGTCATTAATACCAATACCAAGCAATGAGCCTTTCATATTATTTGTTATTTCTAATAATTGTTTATTCATAATCTTCCTCCAACAATTTATTTACAACATAACTAGTGGCTAGTAACCCGGCAGTTGCCGGTACAAATGCATTAGAACCAATTTTTTCTTTTATCAAAGGTTTTTCTTTAGAAAAAATTACCGGTACTTTTTTATTTATTTTTTCATCTTTAACCATTTTTCTAATTATTTTAGCGATTGGATCATACTCAGTTTTTCTTATATCGGTTATCTCTAATAATTCTGGATGCATTTTATTACCAGTTCCCATTATCGAAATAAAAGGAACGTTCTCTTTTAAACATTTTTTAATAATTGCTTTTTTAATGTTTATAGTATCAATAGCGTCAATTACAAAATCAATTTTTTGATTAAAAGCATTTTCAATATTTTCTTCATTTAAAAATGTCTGATGTGAAATTATTTTACAATTTGGATTAATATTTTTAGCAACTTCTTTAGCGACTAAGACTTTGGGTTTATCAATGGTATTTTGATAGGCTAAAGCTTGTCTATTTAAATTAGTTATATCGATAGTATCATTATCGATGACAATTATGTTTTCTATGCCACTTCTAACTAGTGATTCAAAGGCATGCCCACCTACTCCACCTAAGCCAATCACCATAACGGTTTTATTTTTTAGTAAATTTATTTTGCCATCAATTAATAGTTCTAAACGGTCAAACATATTACCACCTTTTTAATTATACTATATTTTCAGAAAAGAAAAAAGTTTTAAGATGCTTTATAACTGTTTCTTAAAACTTTTGTTTTATTTTTTACCAATTGTTTTATTATAGTTTTCCTTAAATTTATTATTTAAAAGATTATTAAGTTTATTTTTTAACATAACTTCTTCCTTGAACTTTGGGTTTCAATCCGTAGAACTCTTGGGTCATTGCTTCACTTATTGCTTGTAATTCAGCATTCTTTTTTAAAAGTTTATCGATACGCTTAATCAATGATTTTTTAGCTGCATCGAGGTTTTCTTGATTAACACCATTGGCCATAAGTTCCGGAATACTATATTCAATGTTCGAACGTTCTATTTCTTCAGATGGGAATAAATCTTTTATAAATTCATTGTTTAAAAACCTATATAATTGAGATGATTTAAAATTACCATTATATTTTTGACTATCTATATTTATTGGCGATTTGAATAAGGCTTTAGTAGATATTAACGTACTATTTTCTCTATCAACATAAAATTGTACAGGCCTTACTGGATGATATTTCTCCTCAATTTTAATAATCTTTTGTCCAAAATAATCATATTCTGGAAAATTATATATAACAAATTTTCCTGGATATGTTTCTTGTGAAGGTAAACTATATTTCTTGCCTGTTTTTCTTAAATAAGATGTATCATATATTTTTACTTTTTCAAACAGGTTTGGAAAATGTCCATATTCAATAATTTGTATGCCATCTTTGATATCACTTTGAAAGCATTTTAATAATTCTTCTATATTATCAAATTTTAGGACTGGACGGATGTTGCAAACATCGTCAGAATAACTTTGGCTAAATGGTCCTGAACTAGGTGCTGTAAAGTGCGGTAATATTCTTTCCAAATAATCGCATTCAAGTCCCAAGCCTACTTTTTTTAATATACTAGATCTTCTTTTTACTTCTTCTTTTGATAATAAGGTTATTTCTACTGCTGGTTTTTCGTTAAACATGTTACACCTCCTAAAAAAGAATTTTTATGGTATCATTAATTAAATTTGTTGTCAATTGAAAAAACGGGTTATAAAAAGCCTAGTTTTCACTAGACTTATCATTTGCTTCGTGATATTTATTTATATAATCTTGTTCAAAAGAAGTTAAATCATTTGGACTCATGAATAATAATACTGAGTCTTCATATTTTAATAATTTGTCAGTTTCTTGCTCTGAGATGTGCTCGGCATTTGGAATAGCTTTAATGATATCATTTATATCGATATCAATGTCACCACGTTTTTCTCTAGCCGCATATATATCCATAACATATGCTTGATCAGCATTTTTTAATATTTCGATATATTCATCTTTAAAGGCTTTGGTTCTCGAATATGTGTGTGGTCCCCAAATAACGACTAATTTTTTATCTGGATATTTTTGTCTAGCTGATTTAATGGTGCATTTAAGTTCTGTTGGATGATGAGCATAATCATCTATCACAACATTGCTGCCAACAGTCGTTTCATTAAATCTTCTTCTTGCTGCATGAAATTCCTTTAATATCTTAGAAACTTCTTTAGCATCAAATCTTTCATAATAGCAAAGACTAATAACAGCTAAAGCATCTAAAAGCATATGTTTACCGTATAAAGGTAAATCAAAATGTCCATAATAATTATCTTCAACAAAGACATCAAATGTTACACCATTTTCAGTATAATTGACATCTTTAGCAATAATATCATTGTCATCATCTAAACCATAATAGAAAATCGGTTTATTCACTTCTAGACTGTGGGTATATGGATCGTCTCCACAAGCGATTACCATTTTTTCAGCATTATTTGCATATTCAGTAAAAGCGTCGATAACATCATCAATATCTTTAAAATAATCAACGTGATCCAATTCAATATTAGTTATAATAGCATAATAAGGATTATAAGCTAAAAAATGTCTTTGATATTCGCAGGCTTCTAAAACAAAATATTTATTTTCTTTATTAGCAAGTCCTGTTCCATCACCTATTAAACAATTTGCTCCTTTTAAAGCATTTAATACTTGATAAGCCATGGTAGAAGTAGTTGTTTTACCATGACAACCAGCAACAGTAATTGTCATAAACATTTTAGTAAGTTTAGCAATCATTTCTTGATAAGTATAAACTTTTAAATCCAATTCTTTTACTTTTATCATCTCTGGATGATCATCTTTAATAACGTTGCCTCTTATAATAACCATATCTTTAGTAATGTTTTTTTCGTCATATGGTAGTATTTCGATATTTCTTTCATTTAAACCTTTTTCAGTAAAGAAGTGTCTTTCAACATCGCTTCCTTTGACGTCATAACCTAAGTCTTTTAAAAAACACGCAAGAGCACTCATGCCAGTTCCCTTTATACCAATGAAATAATACATTGCTCTTCCTCCTAACTAATAAATTCAATCAAATATGGTCCGAGTATTAAAACAAGAATTAGTGGAACAATAAATAATACTGAGATAATACTTACTTTATTCGGTATTTTATTAATTCTTTCTTTAGTTGTTAATAGTTCTTTTTGTCTTAAGAAATCAACTTCATTATATAGTGTATCTAAAATACTATTACCGAACCTATTAGTTTGAATTATATTTAATATTATGTTACCAATTATATCTGATGATATACGATTTTTCAAATCGCCTAAAGCTTCAATCAAAGATTTTCCAAACTTCATTTCGTCTAAAGCACTTTTAAATTCGTTTGAAATTTCTGAATCGACATTGTTACATGTGACAATTAAAGCGTTTTCCAAATTTCGTCCAGATTCTAAAGTTAAAGTTAATATTTCAAAGAAATATAGTGCTTGATGCTCTAACCTTTGATTTCTTTGGCTAATTTTTTTAGTAATATTAACGTAATAAAATAAATAATAATAGCCAATGGCAATAAATGGGGCATATATGTATCCTGAGTCGATTAATAAAATTGTTAAGGCAAAAACTAATATCGTAGTTATTAGCCTATACAAGCAAAATGTTGTAACGTCATATTTGGTATCAGAACCTAAACATTTTAAAGCTGTTTCAATTTCATTTAATTCTTTCGCACTATATATTCTTTTAATGAATTTGGTTTTGCCCTGCATTAAACCACCACTTTCATTATCTTACGCACTACTACCACAAAAATTATATAGTAAATTATCATAAATAGCAAGAGGATTCTTCCAATATCGGTAGTTATAAAAGGTAAAAAGTATCCAGGATTTATTAAACTTATGACAATTACAAACAAAAATGGAATACCTAATAATATATATACAATAATTCGGCTACCACTAGTTAAACTCTTTAACTCGAGTCTTAATTTCCTTTTATCAAACAAACTTCTTTCAATAGATGAGAATACTTTAATAATATCACCACCGGTTTTATTTAAAATGGCCAAAGAAGCGGTTAAATAATTGGCTTCTTCTAAATCAACTCTTTTAGCAAATCTTTTAAAAACCAGTTCAATATCTAAGCCATATAATAATTCTAAATTCATGCGTTTAAATTCATTACCAATAATACCCTTTACTTCAGTAGATACAATTTCAATAGCTTGAACAATGCTTCTTCCGGATTTAAATGAATTATTCATGATTGTAATAGCTGCAACAAAGTCGTTTTCTAAAGTCCATCGGAACACTTTATATTTGGCAAACAAATAAATATCTAAAACAAAGAAGCCTAAAACAAAAATGCCTAATGTTTCCATACTGCCTAATAATTTAAATTGGAAAGCTTTGATTATAATAGCTAAAACTGTAAGCGCGCAAGCAATAATTATTTTACCAGATAAAATATCATATCCGCTTTTATGAATGACACTGACTGGAACATATTTATCTAATTTTTTTGCATATTTACTAGCAACAACCGATTTCTGTAATTTACTTGTAAACATTTTTAAAAATTTACTATAAATGAGACGTAACTTTTGTGAAGTAGTTATGGTATCATCCTCAAACGGTATAATAACAAATGGATCTAGTCTTTCTTCTAATTTTACAACTCTAAACAATTTTATTATTTTAGTTATTAAAGCGAATATTACAATTAAACAAACAATTTGAATTATATAAATCGTTGTACTATGTGGGACAACATTGATAGTGGCTGATTCTTTGGCTATATTTCCAGCTTCATCTTGAACTGTACACGTATAAGTGTAATTGCCAATCTTGTTTAAAGTTAGTTCGTCGGCATTATTAGTTATTTTATTAGTTAAATTAGTACTATAATTGTCGGTAGCACTACATGAAATTATATTTTCATCTTTTGTCGGATTAATTTCTAACAATTTAGTAGACATATTTATTTCGGGAGCTTCTTTATCAATTATATATTCACCACTCGATATAATTTCAGAAGTTCCATCGATTAAATTCACTTGAACAGTAATTTTATAAGTTCCCGTTTCGTTCAAAGTGATATCTATGGCATTTTGATTACTAATATCGGTTGATTTTATAGGAATACCATTCTTATAAATTTGATACGTATAAGAAGTGACATTAATAGATGGTGAAAAACCGATAGTAAGATTTTGATTAGTTGGTTTATCTGTTTTTACAATATCGAAATTTCCATTCATCTTTAGTCACCTCCTTTTAATTTCCAAAAATATCTTTTAAATCATCAATACCTTTAGCTTTGATTCTGCTGTATACTTTAGGAATATATTTGTGAAGCAAAAATTCTCCATCAACGTCACCATTTGGTAAAACACCAGTTTGTCTAAATTTAAATATTTCTTTTTGTTTTATCTCTCCATTTTCAATACCAATTATTTCATTAATACTGCTTACTCTTCTTCTTCCATCAGATAATCTCTGAACTTGAACAACAATTTGAATAGCACTTTCAATGTATTCTCTTATAGCAGTTACTGGTATTTCGACACCATTCATTAAGACCATAGTTTCTAATCTATTTAAGGCATCTTCTGGTCCATTGGCATGCATCGTTGTCATACTACCCTCATGACCAGTATTCATGGCTTGAAGCATATCAAAGGCTTCTTTTCCTCTAACTTCACCTACGATTATTCTATCTGGTCTCATTCTAAGTGAATTTATAACTAAATCTCTGATAGTTATAGCCCCTTCACCTTCATAATTAGTCGTCCTAGTTTCTAGGGAAATAACGTGTTCTTGTTTTAATTTTAATTCTGCGGCATCTTCAATAGTAATTATTCTATCGTGTGGATCACAAAATGAAGATAGCACATTTAACAGGGTTGTCTTACCGGCACCAGTACCACCAACGACTAAAATATTTAATTTAGCGTGTACACAAGCTTCTAAAAATCTTGCCATATAAGGTGTTAGAGTACCGGTTCTAAGTAAATCCTCAATATTGGCTAGTTCACTTTTAAATTTTCTAATAGTGACAACCGGTCCATTTAAAGATAACGGTGGCAAAATAGCATTCAATCTAGATCCATCTTGTAATCTAGCATCCACCATAGGATGAGCTATATCAATCGTTTTTCCAATAGGTTGAATTAATCTTTGAACAACACGAACAATATGATCGCTATTTATAAAACTTACACTATCGTCTTTTATAACTTTACCATCTAATTCTATATAGATTTCGTTTGGAGAATTAACCATGATTTCAGTTATTTCCTTATCTCTTAACAATTCAGTCAAAGGTCCATAGCCATTAACTTCGTTGTCAATAAGATTGTAAATATAACTTAATTCCTCATTAGTTAAATCATAACCCTCAACAGATTTATCAATTTCATCTTTGACAAAATCTTTCACGTTTTCGTTAGCTTTAGGTTTATTGTCAATAAGATTTTGAATTATTTTATTTCTAAGTTCATCCAATAAACTTTTATTGGGAAATTCATCATAATCGTCTATTTCTTGTGGCATTTTTTTCTCAAGTGAAGTTGCGAATTCATCCATAAATCTTTTACTTGCCATGGTTTTCCTCCTTTACTTTAAAATTTTATCCAACATTTCCGTCAGAACTAAAGTTCTTTTGTCTTTTTGATATTGTTTTTCTAAAGTAATAATTTTGCCGTCCATTATTAACTTTTGCATATTTTTAACATAAGAATTGCTAGGTAAAATATAATCTACATTTTTTCCCAAAAATGAGTTAATAGTATATAAATCAAAATGGTCTTTAGATAAAGCGTCATTTAAAAGTAAATAATAGTTTTTTAAATTCATATCCTTATAAATTGCAAGCATTGTTTTCATGTTTTTTAAATCCATTAAATCACTAGTTATAACATAAATAAGACTATCGCTATTATCAAAAGTAATTAAATTAATATCATCGATAATATGATTAGTATCAATTAAAATAACATCATATTTATATTTTAATTTTTTTAAAATTGAGTCAATATAATAAGAACTTATCTTACCAACACTTCTTGGATCTTTAGGAGCAGGTAAAACATCAATATATTCGTTATATTGGGTTATATAATCGTCAAAATCTTTTAAGCTATGATTCATGTAATCATTAACTAAAGTATACATGTCCTTTTTTGCATTTAAATTTAAAGAGGCAGCTATAGCTCCAGAATGCAAATCCATGTCGACAATTATTGTTTTTATTTTTTTGTTTGACAAAATACCAGCCAATGACAAAGTAATTGTACTTTTGCCGGTACCTCCCTTCACTGATGTAACAGTAATTACCTTTGCTTGTTTCAATGCCATAACTATCCCTCTATTCTTTTTTTATTATCATTTTATCGTTTTCGATATAACCACTATAAGTTATATCAAGATCAAAACTAGAATTAAAAAGCTTATTATACAATGTCTTGTATTTTTGTTTTACGTTTATTTTAATGACCCCATTATTGATTTCAATTGTAATATCACCATCGATATTAGCTTTTAATAAATTTGTTAAGTTTTCTTTTAAATTTTCTTGATCCAAATTATTTAAACCATACTCAATAGTGTCTTTTATTTCTGTTTCATATTTGTTTACAGTTATTTGTAGATTTCCCACTTCCCAAATCAAAGCGAATAATAAGAGTAATATAGGTAAAATCAAAACAAAAATTACTAACGTTTGTCCTTTATTCCCCATTCAAACCCTCATAATTTTCATATATCGTTTTAGATGCTTTTATTTCATAATTCTGACCTATAATATTATTTAATCCAGGAGCATTAATTTCCACTTCTTTTTTTAAAGTTAAAGTGGTCATATTTTCGTGTAATTCCTCGTCTAAGGTTAATTCTTCACTAGCTAAATAAGCTCCTAATTGTTTAGTCTCACCGTTCTTATATAAATCAGTAACAACATCTAAATCTTTGTTCAAATCATATTTTTTCAAAAAAATATTACCAATATCAATCATTGCCATAGCAATTAATAGCAAAACTGGTAATATCAATATGAATTCAACTAACGCTTGCCCCTTCTTATTCATATTATCACGCTTTCCTATCATAATAAATTATATCAAAAAATAAAGGCAATAACAATAAGGTTTATAAAATTTATTAAAAGAACAATCAAAATGTATTATATTGATTGTTCTTCAAAGTTTCATCTAAAAAACGCTTATTTATTAGCGTTCTGTTTTAATTTGTATAAAATATTTAATGCTTCCATTGGAGTTAATTCTAGTGGATCGATTTTTTCTAATTCTTCTTCTACTTTTGATTTTTTAGGCATTAGCTCATCAATTGGTAAAGCTTCTTGAACTTTAACATCTCTTTTATTTTCTTTATCTTCATAGACTTTTAAAATTTCAGAAGCTCTTTTAATTACAGATTCTGGAAGATTAGCTAATTTAGCCACATGAATACCATAACTTTTATCGACACTACCCTCTTTAATTTTATGTAAAAATGTTATTTTTCCATCTTCTTCATAAGCTGATACGTGAATGTTTTTTAAATGTTTTAATGTTTTATCTAAATCAGTTAATTCGTGGTAGTGAGTTGAAAAGAAAGTTTTTCCTTTTATGTTTTGATGAATATACTCGATAATTCCTTGGGCTAAGGCCATACCATCAAATGTAGCAGTACCTCTTCCTAACTCGTCAAATAATAGTAAACTTTTATCGGTTGCGGATGTTATAGCGTTGGCAGCTTCAGTCATTTCAACCATAAATGTCGATTCACCACTTACTAAATCATCAGAAGCCCCAATCCTCGTATAAATTGCATCAAATATAGGTAGTTTTGCTACAGTTGCTGGTACAAAAGATCCTATTTGGGCCATAATTGCTATTATAGCCATCTGACGCATATATGTCGATTTTCCAGCCATATTAGGACCTGTAATTAATAAAATATTCGTGTTTTTATCCATGACAATATCGTTTGTAACAAATTCTGTGTTTATAACTTTTTCAACAACTGGATGACGCGATTCTTTAATATATATTTCATTTTCTGTTATTTCAGGTCTGACATAATTATTAGTTTCAGCTATGGTTGCAAAAGATTGCAAAACATCTATTTCACTGATTATTTTAGCTGTTTCTTGTAATTTTGGAATATATTTTTTTACTTCATCTCTAATTTCACAAAATAAATTGTATTCTAATTCAATTATTTTTTCTTCAGCATTTAATATTAATGCTTCTTTTTCTTTTAAAATTGGACTTATATATCTCTCACAATTAGCTAAAGTTTGTTTTCTTTGATATCCCCATTCATCTTTGACTAAACTCGTGTTTCCTTTGCTTATTTCAATGTAGTAACCAAAACTCTATTGTAACCGACTTTTAAATTTTTGATGCCTGTTTTTTCTCTTTCTTCGGTTTCAAATTTGGCAACAAAGTCTTTGCCACCTTTTCGTAAATTCTTAAGTTCATCTAATTCTTGATTATATCCTTCTTTAATTAGATATCCTTCTTTAGTGCTGACAGGGGGATTTTCATAAATACTTTTTTCTAATAGATTGTATAGTGCAGAAAAATCATTTAGTTTTTTGTGATAATTTATTTTATTTAATATTTCAGATATTTGTGGTAGAACATTTAATGATGCTTTTAACTGTAATAAATCTTTACCGTTGGCATTTCCAAAGGCAATTTTACCACTTAATCTTTCTAAGTCGTAAACTTCTGTAAGGTGTTTTTCTAAATCACTTTTGTAAATAAATTCTTTTAGTAATGTATCTACTATGTCATATCTTCTTTCTATTTCATCTTTGTCGATTAAAGGATTTAACAAATAATTTTTAAGAAGACGGGCTCCCATAGCTGTTTTTGTTTTGTCTAAAAGCCAAATTAAGGAATAATTTCTCTGTTTTAATCTTAAGGTTTCTGTTAATTCTAAATTTCTTTTAGTGTGAACATCCATTTTTAAATGATCTTTGGTTTCTCTAATTTGAAGTTTTTGTAGATGAGATAAATCTCTTTTTTGATTATGAATGACATATGCTAGTAAATGTTTAACTGAATTGATATATCTTTGATCAATAATATTTTCATATATATACGAATATTCATCTGAAAGTTCGTCAGTAATAGTTAAAGTTAAATGAAATTGATTATGTAAAATGGAATAAATATCTTTATCTGTTTTACTGTCTAATATTACTTCTTTAACACCTAAATTAATTATTTCAGAAACGACTTTAGTGGGATTATGTTCTAATAAAAAGGCATATATTTCTCCAGTTGAAACATCCGCATAACTGATAGCATATCCATGTTTAAAATCGGTAATAGAAGCAATAAAGTTAAAATCATCGGCTTTTAAAGTGTCTGTATCCATGATAGTTCCCGAACTTATAATTTGAACAATTCCCCTTTTAACTATTCCTTTAACTCCTTTAGGGTCTTCTAATTGCTCGACTATACCTATTTTATGACCGTTTTCAATTAGTTTATCAATATATGTGCTGGCAGCATGATAAGGAATTCCGCACATGGGAATTCTCTCTTCTAGACCAGCTGATTTTCCTGTTAAAGTAAGCTCTAATTCGTGACTTACTTTAACCGCGTCATCAAAAAACATTTCGTAAAAATCACCTAATCTAAAAAATATGATTAGGTCTTCATTTCCGTTTTTTATTTTTAAATATTGTCTCATCATCGGAGTTACTTTTTCTATATCAACATCTTTTCTTTCCACAATTAATCACTTCCATTTTTTGGTTATATTATAACATTTGGTTTATTAATTTTCAAGAAATTTGTGTGTAACGTATATAGAAAAAAGCTTTCAAAATGTAATGTTTCGAAAGGTTTTTTTATAAATCAATTAAAAAATAATTTCTATTTTTCTAAATATTTTAAAGCTTCTTCAAATGTCTCAACTGGGACTAAATCAATGTCATATCCTTTTTCTTCTTTGACTTTTTTAGCCTCTTCATAATTATCACCGGCAGGTACTAAAAATACATCAGCTTTTTTATTAACCGCACCTATTAATTTATATTTAATGCCACTGATCTCTCCGACATTACCATTTATATCAATGGTTCCAGTTCCAACAATTGTTTTACCATTTGTGAGATCAATTTCATTTAAATGACTATATAAAGTTAAAGTTAACATCAAACCTCCAGAAGAGCCAGATTCACTATCTTTAAAATTGAAATACACTTCCTCATCAGACTCAACATCAAAAGTTTCGGTTACGACAGCTCCTACTTTTGGCTCATCTAACACATTTATCAAAGTGGCTTTTCTTGTTTTTTTATTACCATCGATGTCTTCAACTTGCATGGTTATTTTATCGTCTATATTTTTAGAGGCGATATAAGAAAACAATCCATTTTTATCTACTATTTCTTGATTATCTACTTTTAATATTCGATCTCCTATTTTTAAATCTGTTTTAGCGAGTTCATCAACATATGTAATATATACTTTATTATTAGTAATTTTATAGTCAATATCAGAATGTTTATAAGCTACTAAAAGAGCAGTATCATTAGCTTCTTCTAATAACATTTTGTTCCTATAATTTTTTTCTTCAATTGTCTCATTATCATTTTTAACTTCTTCTTCTTTTTGAACATCCCAATCACCATTAAAAAGAGAAATAATTAAAGTGGGGGCTGTTGCATGAATTTCTGATACATAAGCCATATTCAATGAGCCAGACATTTTAAAATCCTCAGTAGTTTCAATTTTATCATCAGTGTCAATTAAACCTCCGGGTGCAGATATATAATAAGGAAATTCAATTAAGAAAAAAGCTAAGATTAAAATATAAACAATTATGACTTTATAGTATTCTTTTATGATTTTTTTAATATTATTAAATAGGTTTTTCATATACTACCCCTTTCTTTAATAGATTTATTTTATAACAGGTGAAATTATGAAAAAAATAACAAGTATTTTAATTATGCTAGTATTAATGTTTATTGGATATGAAATCTTAACAGAATCAGAAACTATTTTAAATTCTGTAAATTTTTCATTGAATGTTTTTAAAAACAATATTTTCCCATCATTGTTTCCTTTTTTTGTACTATCAAACTTGTTAATTAAATGTGGTCTCCCAGAATTCATGGGTAATTTATTCAAAGGTGTAATGAATAAATTTTTCAAAATTAAAGGAGTTGCTGCATTTATCTTTTTCATGAGTATTATATCAGGAAATCCAGCGAATGCAAAATATACAAGAGAACTTTATTTGGAAAAAAAGATAAACAAATATGAAGCAACAAAAATTTTATGTTTTACATGTTTTTCAAATCCTCTATTCATTTTGGGAACTGTATCAATACTTTTCTTAAACAATAAAGAGGCCGGATTATTAATATTATTATGTCATTATTTAGGTAATATTTTTGTCGGCTTTGGCATGCGAAATTATCATCCTAGCAAAATAGAAAATGAAAAAACAAGTCTTAAAAAAGCTATAAATGAAATGCATAAAAAAAGAATTAGCAATAAAGATAGTTTCGGTGAAATAATTACTAATTCTTTAATCAGTAGTATAAATACTCTTCTCTTAATATTAGGGGTTATTACCACCTGCATAGTTTTAACCACAATCATAGATAATAATTTAAATTTAAATAGTATTTTTCAAAGCGTATTAAATGGTTTTGTAGAAATGACGCAAGGACTCAAATACATAAGTTTAGAGGCAATTCCATTAAAAATGAAATGCGTTTTGACGGTGATGATTTTATCATTTGGTGGTTTATCAATCCATATGCAAATTGTGAGCATATTAAGTGATACAGAAATTAAATATTTACCATTTTTATGTGCAAGAATATGTCATGCCATTATCTCTTCAATCCTTATGTATGTATTATTTGACTTTTGGGTAAGTTTATAATATTTAAGTCCTACTAAGTGCTATATCAACTTAATATTTTTAACTACACACCCCTATTTTTATAAGAATAAGTCATACCAGTTAAACCAACTCTGTTAATATTACAATAATTACTATTGTTACTGTTTGTGTATACTCTTTGAACTCCTATATACCAATCTCCAGTATATTTTTCAATATTGCAACTAATCCTTTCGTTGGCAGAGGCGTTTGTGGTTACATTTCCTTTTTGAACATGAACTCCTACTTTATCATCATAAGTTCCACCATTTGGATGACTCATCCATGTATTTCTATTTTGAGTTATCCCGACCATCATTGTTGTATTTGTGGCGGTGCACCAAGTATCAATATAAACGGCCGAATATTCTGTGATATTTACTTTGGAATCAGTTGACATTTGCACTCTTGACCATGATCCTTGTGGGTTACTTAATTGAAGGTAATATCTATAAGTACCATCATTTGCTATATATTTTCCAGTACCAGACACATGACTTAAAGCCTGACTGAAGGTTGGATTAGCTGGGGTACTTCCTAAAGCCATTATTACTTTTTCATTTTTTTGCCACGAAGGGTATAAAACTGCTGAAGAACAACGTTCATCAGTAATTTTAAATGATTTATCACTACCACTTACTGTATATTGTGTTCCATTTTCACAAACTACTGTTGCCCCTTTATATGTAAAGGTATTATCGGCTTGGGCTGTAAATGTTATTGTCTCATCATCTATGGCTTTAGTTTTAGATATTTCTGATTTTCCACCCTTAACCGTACCGGTCGATAGTGCGACTATTCCATTTACATTATAACTACTACTTATTGTTTGTTCACCATCATTAACACTGGCTATTATATTGCCATTTTCTGTGAATTTCTCCTTTATGGTGTCCTCGGTCACGGTTACTATTTCACCATTGTTTTTTTGGTATGTACAAACAAATTCTCCTTCACATCCAACAGGAAAATAAATGGTAATATTTTTCCCATCAGAAGTAGGTTCTTCCATAAATGTTGGATTTAGTAATGATTCATAGTCAGAAGATGAATAGTAATAATATGTTACATCATAGTTATATTCTTTTTTTAAATTACCACTATCTAAAGTCATTTGAGTATGTAAATAACAATTGGTGTCTCTACAAGCATTGTTTAAAACATAACTTTTAATACTGACAGAATCTGGCATATTAAAGTTTTGTCCATTTACAACGACTCTATTGTTTGTTTTATCAATTTGAACATTTTGTCCATTAATGTCACAACTTCCTAGATCAGGTGTGTTTGTACATCTAATACTTGCATCATCTGTCGGTATAACATTTCTTATATTTTTCGAAATAATACTTCCTTTTTGCTGAATGGCTGTTTTAACGCTAGTGTCGGCGAAAATATCTTTAACTTCAATTAATACTTCAAATAGAAAAACAGTAATAACCATAGTTAAAGCAAAAGATGCGATTAATTCAACCACTGTAAATCCTTTATTATTTTTCATATTTTTATCTCCTTACTGAATTTTGTATGGATCGCTTTGTGTTCCGGTACCAGACAAAGTAATATCTTGTGTTAAATAAAGAACAGGTGATGCACATATTAGGTCTATTGAAGTGCCAAAATTAGTGTTAATTCCACCAGAACTAATAATAGAGAACAGTTGAGTTCCAGCTTCTGGAGTCATAGACCACATAGTGTATCCAGCTGGGATAATATTATGCATCCAGTTTGTTTTAAAACATTCTGTTTCATTGGAATTATATAAATTAAATGTGCCACATTTTTCTTCATTAGTGCCGGCTCTTAAATATTCTGAAATCGAGATTAAGCCAACTTTTCCATTCCATGTTTTTTTCTTTTCATCACTTATTTGTGTTGTTAAATCGTTGTTGTCTTTTGTAATTGAACCAATATTAAAATCATGGTTTATTATTTGAGCTGAATCAGTATTGATTGAATTTAAATATTCGCCATTTAAATAAGTATTTAAAGTGGCAGGTTTTGTCCAATCATTACTGTTTGAAGTATCAAAGGCAATGTTACCTATAGTTTCGTTTCTAATTATTTTATAAGTACCGTCAGCTTCTTTAGAAATTATTCTCCACATTTCGTTATTAAATGTTATATAATTATTCGGATTTTGTCCTCTATATACTAATCTATCGTCTTCGTAACTATCTTCATAAAGACCGTCGCCTGAATCTACTATTTCTACTGGTTGTCCTCCAATAGTATGATTACCACCAGGTCCTGGTTCACCGTTATTTAATTGATTATCCATGGCAATGGTTGCATATGTTCCATTATTAAATTCGGCAAATAATCTACCTTTATTCAAAACAGTATTTGTCTCTACTCTAGAAATGAAATCGCGAAAATTTTGATTTATATTTTCATCATTATTGTTAGAAACATAATCTTGAATAACACTTATATCTGAAGATGTATAAATTATTGTTTTCGCATCCATTGTATTAACGATATTATCACAAAAAGGGTCTGCTAAACCGACATCTATATTACAAGAATTATTTTGAAAAACCACAACATAAGGTTTAGACGGTGTTAGTTGTGACGATAAGTCATAATTGTTTTTTTGTAAATAGCTCACAACTGATGATAAATCATAAATGGATTCCACATTATTATAAT
>CALVIJ010000005.1 GCA_944329505.1 uncultured Bacilli bacterium
ATCCATCTTACCGCCAACATTTCTCGCAGTCTAAAAGTTCAAGGGAATAATAAAAAAAGAAATTGGAGTTTATCAAAACAAATACCCAATATATCAGGGGAAACATATAAACCTATTCAATATGCTAAATTTGATAAAAATGAATTAAAAAAACTTCAAAATATTCTTGAACAAACAAAATATCCACAAGAATTAGAAGAAGTTATTCAAGAATTCAAAAAAAATATATCACCAGAAAATTTTCAAACTTGTTTAAAAAATATCAAATATGTAAAGCTTGAACAATCTACTTTAGAAAACGATACCAAAAATTTTATTACAAATCTATTATCATTAATCCCTTATGCTGGGTATTATAATCCAAAATACAATTTAATTAAAATAAACAGTTTAGCCCTAAACAGAAATGTTCTAACACATGAATTCTTACACATGGCTTCAACAAAAAACGAATTAAATTGCGGTTTTCTATGTACAACCAGATTTGATGACCAAGAAATCTGTAGAGGTATTAACGAAGGATATACTGAGCTTTTAAATCATCGGATTTTTGGTAGCCAATCATTATCATATTTTCACAACGTCAAAATTGCTAAACTATTCGAAACATTTTTTGATGATCATAAAGATATGGAAAATGCTTATTTCCACGGTGATTCTGAAGCCATATATAAAGTATTCTCACAATATGGTTCAAAAGAAGAATTTTTTGAAATTATGACCAACCTAGATAATCTTGCGACTACAAAAATTCCAATTTACAATAGTATCACATCTATAAAAACACAAATGCAACTTTACCGAATAATTAAAAGAAGTAAAAACCAAGAAAAAATATCTAAATTTGAAAGTATTTTAGATCAAAATCCATTAACAAAAATTTTAAGAAATGGACAAAAAATCACCCTAGCAAATAAACCTCAAACCAAAAGTAAAACAAAATAAGAGAGCCTAGCTCTCTTTTAAAAATTCTTTAATCATCTGAACATGTTTCTTTACTGTCTCTGGTGCTGGTCCACCTACAACTGTTCTATCATTAACTGCCTTTGAAAGGTCAATATATTTATAAATATCATCATCAAATAGTTCAGAAAATTTCTTATATTCATCTACTGTAATAGTATCTAAAGTCTTATCATTATCAATAGCATATGCCACTATTGAACCAGTAATTTTATATGCTGTTCTAAAAGGAAGTCCTTTTTTAACTAAATAATCAGCCGCATCAGTCGCATTTATAAAACCTTTCTTAGCCGCATTAATCATATTTTCTTTTAAGAATGTTGTACTAGCAAGCATTGGAATAAATGTATATAAACACATCTTAACATTATCAACCGCATCAAATATAGCCTCTTTATCCTCCTGCATATCCTTATCATAAGCAAGTGGTAAAGATTTCATCATCGTTAAAAGTGAAACTAAATCACCATATACTCTACCACTTTTACCTCTAATTAACTCTGTAATATCAGGGTTCTTTTTTTGTGGCATAATTGAAGAACCTGTAGAAAAAGCATCATCTAATTCAATAAACTTAAACTCATGACTACTCCACATGACAAACTCTTCACTAATCCTTGACATATGCATCATAACAATTGATAAAGCAGAAGCAATTTCAATCGCATAATCCCTATCAGAAACACCATCCAAACTATTTAAACATGGTCCATCAAAACCTAATAATTTACTTGTCATATATCTATCGGTGTTATAAGTTGTTCCAGCTAATGCACAACTTCCAAGTGGATTTTCATTCATTCTTTTATTCGCATCTTGAAGTCTTAAAATATCTCTTTTAAACATCTCTACATAAGCCATAAAATAATGTGCTAAAGTGATTGGTTGAGCTCTTTGTAAATGTGTATAACCAGGCATAATTGTCTCATAATGCTCATCAGCTTTATTAACAAGTTCTCCCATTAGCTCTTTAAGTAAACTAATAATTTCTTCTATCTCATCACGCATGTAAAGTCTCAAATCCAAAGCAACTTGATCATTTCTACTACGGGCAGTATGAAGTCTTTTTCCAGCATCACCAATTCTCTTAGTAAGTTCACTTTCAATAAACATATGGATATCTTCTGCTTCCATATCAAATTGTAACTTACCACTTTCTAAATCAGTTAGAATATTTTTAAGTTCAACTACAATTTTTTCACTTTCTTCTTTATCGATAATTCCACATTTGCCAAGCATAGTCGCATGTGCAATACTACCAGTTATATCGTGTTTATAAAGTCTATTATCAAACCTAATTGATGAATTGAAATCATTTGTTCTTTTATCAATCTCTTTTTTAAATCTACCGGCCCACATTACCATATGTTATCTACCCCCAATTTTTTTAGCCATAATTTTATTTGAAAGACCATATATATTCACAAATCCTTGTGCATCATATTGATCATAATCATCACCATTCTCAAAAGATGAAATACCTAAAGAATGTAAACTATTAGGACTATCAACTCCCATACAAATAATATTTCCTTTATATAATTTTAATTTTACAGTCCCATTTACATTTTCACTAGCTTTATCTGTAAAAGCCAAATAAGATTCCATAAGTGGACTATAAAATTTCGCATTATAAAGTAAATCACCTATTTTTAAAGCAATATGTTGTTTTTCATGTAATAAATCTTTATCTAAACAAATTGATTCTAAAAATTCATGAGCCTTATAAATTATCGTTCCTCCAGGTGTTTCATAAACTCCACGTGATTTCATACCAACAAGTCTATTTTCCACCATATCTAAAATACCAATACCATTCTCTCCACCAATTTTATTTAAAACTTTAACAATATCAAGTAACTTCATTTCTTCATCATCAATACTAGTTGGCAAACCATGTGTAAAACCCATTTTAATTAAAGTTGCTTGATTTGGTGCTTTTTCTGGAGTAACTCCCATCTCTAAAATCTCATCATATTTAGGAGCATTACTAGGGTCTTCTAAATCTAATCCCTCATGAGATAAGTGCCAAATATTTTTATCTTTAGAATAGCTATGTTCCTTATTAAATTTTAAAGGAATACCATGACTAATAGCATACTCATAAGCTTCTTCACGTCCTGTAATCTCCCAAGTACGCCATGGAACAATAACTTCCATATCAGGATCAAAATGTTTAATTCCCATTTCAAAACGAATTTGATCATTACCCTTACCTGTACAACCATGACATATTGCCTTAGCTCCTTCTTTATGAGCTACTTCAACTAATTTTTTAGAAATAAGTGGTCTACTAAATGCTGTTCCAAGTAAATATTTTTCTTCATAAGTTGCTCCAGCTTTAATAAATGGTGCGATATATTCATCGGCAAGTTCATCTTGTAAATCCTCAACATATATCTTACTCGCACCAGAAGCTATAGCCTTATCCTCTATTCCCTCTAATTCAAAATCTCCTTGTCCAACATTTGCTGAATAAGCAATTATTTCACATCCAGGATAATTCTCCTTAAGCCAAGGTATCATAACTGATGTATCTAAACCTCCTGAATAAGCTAAAACTATTTTCATATTATCAACTCCTTAAAATATAAATAAAAAAGACGTCTCTAAAAATAGAGACGTCTTAAAACGCGGTACCACTCTAATTGCTAGAATAACTAGCCACCTCAAATCTTTAACGGAATGACCCGAACTAATATACTTTGCAAAACCGCATTTCCAAAAGCCACTCACAAGTTCTTTTCAACTATCACCTATCTCTTTGGCTCACATCAACCCAAATTCGCTTTAGACGGTTAATAATCTACTCCTCTTGGTCGTCGTTTTCATTTGTTACATAAATTTAACACATCATTTTTTATTTGTCAAGCAAAAATTTTAAAAATTTTTTTCAATCCTAATTTTAACAAACTATTTTTTACCTTTTAATTTATATAAACCATCATAGTTCCATAATCCCAATTTTCCTTTTATATAAATAGGTTCTATTAACTCGGCATTTCCAATTTTAAACCCATATCCATTCCATGACTCATCATCTATTACATGTTTATAAACTATTTTATTCTTTTCCTTTAAAATATTTCTAAAATCATAATCTACTTTAATCACATCATCTATTGACACTTTGGCAATTATACACCCCGTTGGACACTCTAAGTCATAGCATTTAAATTCTTCCATAGCTTCCTTGTCAACACTCTTACCAGCATGAATTAAAACTTCCCCACGATATTTTGTCTTCCATGTTCTAAATTCAAATTCTTTAATTCCATAAGCGATTAAAGACGCATATGGCTGTTTTACAGTTAATACTTTCATAATTTCACCTTTATATCATTAAACAAATATTTCTCTGGTAATAATAAAAATTCATCACCATTACTAAAATTATGGTCTTGTCCAGGTACAATTACTATCTTAACATTTCTAAAATCTTGAATCAAAGGCAAATAATTAAATGAAGAATCCTTACTACCAAATACACAAACTAATTTACCCTTATAATTTTTAATTCCATCTTTAGTTTTATGTAAATTAATCATAAGTGGTGTATTAATAAGTAGCATATCTCTAATTCTGTCATTATCATATTCAGTTTGAATAGCTTGTGAAGCTCCATTAGAAATACCCATAAAGTATATTTTCCCTTCATTCAAATAATCATTTAAATAATTAAAATCATCTTTTAAAGTATTATCAGATAGATTACTTGCAACAATCACAGTGAGTCCATATTCAAAATGAATTCTCTTAGCTATTTTCAAATATCTATTTTGATATCCATAAATAGATGAATTAACTTCAGTTTTAATAAAAAACACATCTTTACTACCACTGACAATACCATATTTATCATCTATAATCTCGTCAAATTTTAAAATATTAAGTCTAAGTTCTTCATCAAATTTTTGGGCTAAAGAAATTAAATAATCTTTGTTTTGTACTTCATTTAACAAGTCCTCATTAATCTCATAAATAATTCCTGATAAAGCTCCAGTCAATGCACCTATAGTATCAGTATCATCACCTAAATTAACCGCTCCTATAATACTTTCCATAAATGAATTAGTATTTAAAAATGTCCATATAACTGCTTCTAATGTATCAACAATATAACTACTAGATTTAATATAATCTAAATCAAGTTTATATATGTCAGTTGTTAAAAATCTTTTGTAAGCTCTTCTAGCATTTTCACTAAATTTATAAAAATTTAAATCTTTAATTTTTTCATAAGCCTTAAATTTATTAAAACCAGCAAGCAAAAAATGTACATACTTTACAAATATATAGCATCCCATAATACTATATTCATGAGCATGTGTAAGTGAAGAAGATTTTTTAATAATATCCATTAATCTATCATCGACTATATCCTCATAATAAGTATATAAAGCAATCGGTAACATTCTCATCAAAGAACCATTACCATTATTATTAATTGAAGCTCCACCACAGTTTAAAGGTTCTATTTTATGCGTATAATATTTAAGAATACTTTCCTTAGTTGTTATTCCAATATCAAAAACAACTCCAGTAGCCGTATATTTAGCATGATTTATCCAATCGCAAAATCTTTTCATAATATCTTCATAATTAATCTCATGTAAATTAATTAAAGAATCAATTGTTGCTAACATCATCGAAGTATCATCTGACCAAGTGCCTTTTGGTACATCATACGTTCCATAACCCTGCATTTTTACCACTGGATTTTGAAGTAATTCCTTTCTTCCTTTAAATTCTACTGGAACACCCATAGCATCTCCAATAGCAAATCCCAAAATACTATTTACAATTTTTTTCATACATCTACCCTCTAACTACTATAAATATTATATCAGCAATTACAGAAAATAAAAACTATAAGTTTTAACTTACAGTTTTACCATAATAAATTATTCAATTTTTCACACACAAACATAAACACTTACTATATTTAAATTTTTTAATAAAGAAAACTTTATAAACTATTCACGTGCTCGTGCTGATCAACTTTCCTATGAATGTATTGTATTATTTCATCATTAAATTCTTGATCATTTAATTTCAATAATTTTTCACTTTCATTTCGGTCAATTTTATTGATTACCTCAATTATATATTCTCTTGAAGTTTTACGATATGGAATATGTAATTGATTTATAACATCAGAAAGATTATCAATATTATCTGCATCAAATAAAACAGTTTCATCACAACTTCCATAAATAGGATCTTTCATTGAAGAAAGTGGTAATAAAGAAAACTGTAATTCGTCCTCATCATCCCATGTTGCATCTGATACAAATATACCATGTATATTATATTTATCATCATCTAAATTAATCAATGTTCTTGCATGTCCACCCAAAAAGTTCCCCTGATTGTCAAAAACATGGAATCCAAAGCTAAAAGCTCCAATATCTACTTTATTCAACAACGTTTCTAACAATAAACTATAACCGCCACAATCAATATATTCGTTATCCAAAATATACTTTAAATTACAACTTTGATACTTTGAATTAAAAACAGTTGCAAAATCCGTATTAGTATTCTCGACTATATTATAACCTTTAAAATACCTAACTCTATCATAAATAACTTGATATTTTTCATATGGAGTCATGCTAGGTTCAACACCTTCTAATAAACTATTTAATTTACTATTTATATCCATTAACTCTTCATATGTATAACCAACAGCATCAAAACCAAAAGAAAATTCAATATTTCCACCAAAATATTTTTCTAAACTCAATAAATCAAAATCTCTCAATTTATTTATCCTAATTACAATTTTAATCGGCTTATTAATTTGTAAACAATTTTCAAGAAGCTTATTTATTTTTTTTATATCATCATCAGTAAACATATTCCAATCAAAATATAATTCATTTATTTCATCATTTTTTATTGCTTGTAACAACTCATCCATCACAAAATCTTTTTTTATAAACTCATCATACTTATTTTTTAACAGTTCTTCTTCTATCATAATATGCCCTCCAAATAACATTTAAATGTATATTCCTATAAACATTATATCAACAATTAAAAAAATAAAAACTATAAGTTTTAACTTACAGTTTTACCATGTTGAATTGCCCATTTTTTTGCATATGAACAAGAACACTTAACTTCATAATTATTATCTTCTAAATATTTAAATGCCATTTCAACTAGTTTACTAGCTATCCCTTGACCTCTTAAATCTCCATCGACATAAGTATGAACGATATCAGCTATACCATTTTCTATTTTAAATCTAACCGTTCCTTTTATTTCACCATCTACCATATAGACAATTTCATCATCTAATATTTTATACATAGCATCGCCTAACCTTCTATCAATTATATTCTTTTTCAGCACACACATCCAAATTTACATCGATAGAATCTAAATACTCCTCTAAATATTTATTGTTGCTATCTGTCACATAATATTCGCCATTTCCAGTATATATTTCATATTCAGATGTGACAGAAGTATCGTATGATTCATCTTCAGTATTTGTGCTATTTTTTAAAATTTTTACTACATCATAAGATGATTTACCAGATTTAGATGGTTCATTATATACCAATATATAATTTACATCATTAACCCCTTCAGGATATTTATAAGATTTCACCAATTCATATCTTCCATCTTCATAAACAGATAACTTAACAGGAACACAATCATTAGTGCCAGAAGAAATGGAAAAAACAAGCCCATCACTATTAGTATATGGTTCTACACTATTTTTTTCCTCTTGTTTCACAGCCTTTTCTTCTTCCGCTTTTTCCCTGTTATAATACAACAAAATTCCTACTATTAAAGCCGATAATATAATCACACAAATTATCTCTTTCTTCATAAAATTCCACCTTTTATTATTTACCTATAATAATTATAACAAATTTTTATATATAAAACTAATTTATAAAAACATTTTACAAAAGAATCTTTAAAAATTACCTTTTAACAAGTAAACAAACACTCTCCACATGATAAGTCCATGGAAACATATCAAACAGCGTCACTTCTTTAACCTCATAATTATCTTTAAATAATTTCAAATCACGAGCCAATGTCATCGGATCACATGAAACATAAACTAACCTATCAGGATTAATCCTCAAAATATCATTAATACCTGCAGAAGTTAAACCACTTCTCGGAGGATCAACTACTATTTGCTCAGCCATAAGCCCACTTACTTCTTTACTTACGTCACCACATATAAACATAACATTAGAAATATTATTTAAATTTTTATTTAAAGTAGCACACTTAACAGCTTCTTCATTTATCTCAACCCCAACAACTTGATCAAAATACTTACTTAAAAATAAACTAATTGTTCCTGTCCCACAGTATAAATCTAAAACATTTTTACCAGAAGAAACATCTAAATAATCCAAAACCTTATTATAAAGTTTTAAAGCCACTCCACTATTAACTTGAAAAAACGCATCTTTAGATAAATAAAATTTAAATTCGCCAAGCGAAGCAACTATATTTTCCTTGCCATAAACTAAACGAGCATTCATATAAATAGAATCTACTAAAGGTTTCAATAACTCTATATCTAGTTCACCTTTAATTATAATCATAACCTCGCCAAAATCTTTAATTATAATCTCACGAACCTTACTTAAATCCAATTCCTTTAAAACACTAATAATTTCATTACTTTTATGGCTAGCAATCTCACATCTTTTAATTTCTATTAAATCATTCGTACCATTTTTAAAATAACCTAATCTACCACCTTTAACCTTCAAAGTTATTTTGTTTCTATAACCATAAATATTATCACTAGGAACAATCTCTTTAACTACATTAGTTAAACCACTATATCTTTTTAAAATATCTATAACCTTTTCTTTTTTAAATTCTAAAGTTTTCTCATATTTTAAGCTTTTAAGGGCACATCCACAGTTCTCATAACCACATTTAGGTAAAATCCTATCATCACTTTTTTTAACTAATTTAATAACCTCACCAACCATATATTTTTTCTTATCTAAAACTATTTTAACCATAGCTTCTTCTTTAGGTAATAAATTAGGAACAAAAATAATTTTTCCTAAAACATAACCTATTCCTCTTCCAAAATGATCTATTCTCTCACATTTAACTAAAACTTCTTCCATAAAAAACATCACCTTTATAACATCTACAATTTAAAAATTTTTAATCAAAAAACAACTTTAAAAAAATTATAACATAAACTAACTAACTTTTGTCCATAATATAAAAAGGAAAGCAGGGATATTATGGAAAAAATAGATAAAAGTGCGAAAAAAGTTATTGATAAAACAAAAAAACTATATGGTAATAGTCCAGATGTTAATAATAGATTAATCAATATTAAAGGAACAAATGTCGGAATCTTATTTTTAGAAAGTTCTTCCCAAGCTAGTACCGTCAGTGACTTCATCATCAAAGGAACATTATACGCCGGCTCTAATAAAAATCTTTTCCAAAATATTTTTGATACTTTAAAAAATAGCCTTTTCAATAGCCAACTATTCACAATAAACGATTACTCCCAGTTTCCATATTTCCTATCAAGCGGATTTACTATAATTGTTGTCGATGGTTCAAGCGATGCCATCATCATGGAAACTAGAGCCCAATTAGATAGAGGTGTCACCGAATCTTCAAGCGAACCTATCTTAAGAGGTTCTAAAGATAGCTTTACTGAAAGTCACTCTAAAAACTTAGGGTTAATCAGAAAAAGAATAAAAGATCCAAATCTTTGGTTTGATGAACTAAAAATAGGTAGACGAACTCAAACAAGAATAAGTATTGCCTACATAAATGGTATAGCTGATCCTAAAAAACAAAAAGAAGTCAAAAAAAGATTACAAAAAATTGATATCGATGGCATCTTAGATAGTGGTAATATCAGAGATTACTTGATAGAGCAAAAATCTATCTTTCCACAAATCCGCAGTACCGAAAGACCAGATGTCGTCAGCCAAGCTTTATTACAAGGAAAAATCGTCATCTTTGTAGAAAACTGCCCATTTACTTTAATTTTACCAACTGTTTTCATCGATTATCTTCACACCTCAGAAGACGAATATCAAAAATCGGCTAATATTACATTTACTAGAGTTCTTAGAATTCTCGCTCTTATAGTAACCGTATTCACACCAGCCATATATATAGCCATTACAACCTACGACCAAAACACTATCCCAGATAAATTACTAATATCTTTAGCCATTCAAAGAGAAGGTGTTCCCTTCCCTACAGCTTTCGAAATAATTTTATTAACCACTATCTTTGAAATCTTAAGAGAAAGTGATATCAGAAGTCCAAATAGTATGTCAGCCGCCATGAGTATCGTTGGTGCCTTAGTTCTAGGACAAGCAGCTGTCGATGCCGGAATTGTCTCACCTATAACCGTAATTGTCGTTGCCTTTACTTCTATTTGTAGTTTAATATTCACCGATATCGACTTCATGAATGGTATTCGCACCTGGCGTTTTATTTTCATAGTAGCCGCCAGCACACTAGGAATAATCGGAATATTATCGTTCACCATCGTATGGTTAATCAAACTTGCCTCATTAGAAAACTTAGAAACTAGCTTCTTATCACCATTTGCTCCTCTTTCTAAAACTTCACAAGTAGATGCGATTTATCGTGCACCAGAGCAAAATATATATACTAGACCAAAATACATCAGTAATTTAAATCCTCATAGACAAAGGAGGTCAAAATGAAAAAAACAATTTTAATCATAATAACAATCATCTTAACTATATCTTTATCCGGTTGTAGTGGTTACGATGAACTAAACAAACTCTCTATCGTAACTGCTGTTGCCTTTGATAAAACAGATGATGAATATGAACTTAGTTTCTTAATCGCTAACTCTCCAAAATCCCAAACATCTAGTAAAGAAGGTGAAGCAAAAACAACGGTCTATTCCGGCAAAGGTAAAACCGTTACAGAAGCTATCAAAGAAATCGAACAAATAAGTCCTAAACAAATATATCTAGGACATATCAACGTTGTAATCATATCCGAAGATATTGGTGAAGATGGCTTTTTAAAAATATCCGATTGGTTAATTAGAAATCCTCAAACCAGAAAAAAATTCTACCTACTTCAAGCTAAAGATGTAAGCGCAAAAAACATCATAAAAATTGTCTCACCTTTAGAATCATTCCCATCACAAAGTATTGCCACTCTAATCGAATCAAATGCCCAATCTAAAGCCACCGCCACTTCTGTCACTTATAGTAACTTCATTGGGCAAATTTTAGAAAAAGGCTTTGATCCAGTCTTACCATCTATCACCATTAAAGGTGATATTAAAGATGGAAGCAGTGAAAAAAACTTAGAAACAACCGAACCAGAATCATATCTTGTTTTAGGACCTCTTGCTATATATAAAGGCGATAAACTTCAAGGATTTTCAACCGATAAAGAAAGCCAGTCCATCAACATACTAAAAAACGAAGCTAAAGAATTTAACTACAATATCGAATATCAAAAAGAAAATATCAGTATTGAAGCAAGTAAACTTAAAACAGTTATAAAAGTTAAAGATACTCAAAACATTGAAATTACTGTAAGTGGTAGTGGTGACATATACAATATCAACAATAATATTGTTCTTCAAGATTATAAGGAAATTAAAAAAATCGAAAAAACTTGGAATAAAGAAATGAAAAAAGATTTAGAAAAAGCGATCAAAAAAACTCAAACCGAGTATAAAGCAGATATATTTGGTTTTGGAAACATAATATATAAAAATCTACCAAAAAAGTGGGAAAAACTTGAAAATGATTGGAATGATAAATACTTTCCAAAGCTTAATATAAATATTAAAACCAATTTAAAAATTAATGCGACTGGTTCTCTTGTTAAAACTATAAAGGAGGGAGAATAATGAAAAAGATAAACTCTTTAGAATACAATACCTTAATATGGTTTTTAATAAGAGCTACATTTATTGAAATAACTGCAGAAATCCTTTTAGATGTCGCCCACCAAGACTCATGGATCAGTATCATTTTAGGACTCATCATAGGAATACTCCCTTTCAGTTTATATGTTTATTTAAAAAACAAATTCCCAGATAAAAACATAATTGCTATAAATAAAGAACAACTAGGAAAATTTGGAACATTTTTAAACCTTATTATTATCGGAGGTATATTCACATATGCCTTATGTAGTTTCTGGATTGTAACCCACTTCATCGATTCACAGTATCTTTATAGAACTCCAACTATACTAATTATTATTATATTGATGATTCCCGTAATATATGCACTTCATAAAGACTTTCACGTCTTTGGTAAAGTAAGTCTAATTATGTTTTATATATCATTAATTTTCATTTTCATAATATTAATTGGTCTTATTGGAAATATTAATATCAATAATTTAAAACCAATATTCAATAATAGTCCAAATAATATCTTTTATGGAACTGTTTGTTTTGTAGGCTTCAACATTCTACCACTATTCATGCTGACAATTATTCCTAAAAATAAAATCAATGGCTACTCCCCTAAAAAAAGTTTCCTATTTTATTTTCTAGGTACCCTTTCACTTTTAAATGTAATGTTTTTAACCATAAGTATTTTTGGTATCCATCTAGCTGAATTATATAATTATCCAAGCTTTCATTTATTAAAAAGAGTAAGTGTTTTAGATGTCATTGATAGAGTTGAAAGCATTCTATCATTAGAATGGTTTTTAGCCCTATTCGTTCAAATAGTAGTAGCCCTTTATTTTGTCAAAAAAGCAATTAGAGAAACATTCAATACAAAAGAAAAAACAAACAATATACTTATAACCATTGTTTGTTTAATAATCGCCTTTTTAACTACCATCATATTTGTAACAAAAGATACCGAAATAGCATATTTTAAAAACATATTAATATATATTCTCTATACTGTTTGTCTCATTATTCCTTTAATTACATTCTTTAAAAGTTTAAAAAAGACCTAATCTTTGAACTACTAATATACCAACGACCGCAATAATACCTAAAATAAGTATTGTGACAAAAATTGTTTTAAAAACAGAACCTTTCTTCTCGTCGTCCTCACCATAATCGACAAAATCTTTTTTCTTAAGTTTTAAATTAGATGTAAAGAACGAATTATCCATAGTTTGTTCTTTTTTATTATCACCAACTAAATTTTTCTTTCTTTCATCAATTAATTCTTTAAAATTGTTTATATCTCCAACTTTAGTATCATCGTCTTTAGCTTTTAAATCACTAAACATATCAGCCGCCAAATCCGCATCATCCAACTTATTAAGCATACTGGTATTTGTAATAGTTTGAATCATATCTTTTAAATCATCGTCACCATCATAATAATCTTTACGATTAACATCTCTTTTCAAATCTAAATTTTTTAAAACATCATAACTCGTCTTACTAAGTACTCTCTCTTTATCATCTGGCTCTTTATTTTCTTTAGCCTTAGATAAAACATCCATAATATCATAAGTTCTTTCGTCGTTTTCTTTATATCTCTTACGTACTACCGGAAGTTCTTGAACCTCTTTATCCTCATTAGTAAGTCTACGATACTTCCTCTCAGCTTGATATTTTTCTCTTGTCTCCAGCATCTTTTTAACCTTCGTAATATCTATTTGATTAGTATTATCAATAGAAGCAATACCTTCAATATTACTATATTTACCGTAAGAATATATACTATTATAAAGTCTCGTATTACGTTTAGTCCTAGACTTACCTTGAGTCTCATTTTTGTAATACCTTTCCATTCTCGATGACACCCGTACCACCTCTTATTATTAATAATATCATATTTTGTCACATTTTAAAAGTAACCCTTGCTTTTTTTAATAGATTTATTTATAATTTTTATAGGAGGTAAAAAAATGGCAAAAGTTACCGTAAACAAAGATAAATGTATCGGTTGTGGTGCATGTACAGCTACTTGTCCAGAAGTATTTGAATTTGATGACGATGGACTTGCTAAAGTAGTAAAAGAAGAAATTAACGATGATGTAAAAATGGCAGCTGAAGGTTGTCCAACTGAAGCTATTGAAATCGAAGAAAACTAATTTAGTTTTCTTTTCATATACTGTTAAAAGGAGGAATCATGGAACTTACAATAATTAATTTTAATACCCAAAATAAAGTTTTAAATAAAAACTATGATGGTGATGACTATCCAAAATTGTTTGCTAAACTAATAAAAAAAGAAAAACCAGATATCATCTGCACCCAAGAACTAACCGACTCTTACGAAAATAAATTAAAATCATATTTACCAAACTATACATTTACCGGTGAAAATAGATTTAAAAAAAATAGTATATGGTATTCTCACTTCGGTGAAAAAAAAACGCCATCATCACTAACTTAAATGTTATTAAAACCAAAACCTATTCTCTATCAAAAGATTTAAATAACATTGGAAAACGTAGTTTACTATCAATATTTCCAAGAATTGCTACTGTGACAACAGTAAAAAAAGATAACCAAAAATTTACTGTTATTAATACCCACTTAGATCATTTAACTAATATTGGAAGAAAAATACAATTAAATTATTTAAAACAAATTATACAAAATAAAAATTCCCCTATTATTTTAACTGGCGATTTCAATTTAAATAACGAAAGTGAATTATTCCAAGAATTTGTAAAGTATATGCAAAATAAAAACTGTAAACTAGTTCCAATCAAGGAAAACACTTTTAAACCACCTGTAAACCCATTTAAAATATCATATAACTGTAAAACACCAGATCACATTTTCATTCCTAAAGATTTTAATATTGAAAATGTAGACATTCAAGATAATAACTTTAGTGACCACAAATTAATAAAAATCAAAATAAAAAAGTAGCTATTTTTTAGCTACCGCATACAAAGTCTTAACCTCTTTAATATTTAAATGGCGATATTCTCCAGACTTTAATCCATCTAAAGTAAGACCTGCAAATTTTTCCCTTTTAAGTTTAGAAACCTTATAACCTATAGCTTCAAACATTTTTTTAACCTGATGGTTTCTTCCCTCATAAATTGTAAGTTCTATTAAAGAACTTTTTTTCTTTTTATCAATTTTTTTAATCCTAACCTTAGCTCTACCCGTTTTCTTGCCATCAATTATAACACCACTAGCCAAACTCTTAACTAAACTAGGATTAACAACCTCATCAATTTTAGCTACATAAACCTTCTCCACCTCATGTGATGGATGAATAAGTAAATTAGTAAGTTCACCATCATTAGTAAGAAGAATTACTCCACTAGTATCATAATCAAGTCGGCCAACCGGATATAATCTATTATCACTTTCCACAATGTCGACAACTGTTTTACGTCCTTTTTCGTCATTCGCACTTGACACTACTCCACGTGGTTTGTAAAGTAAAACATATTCTTTAGGTTCCAATTTTAAAGTAACCCCATTTATTATAATCGTATCACTATAACTAGCTTTGCTTCCTAATTCTCTTATAACTTCACCATTAACTTTTACCTTACCGTTTAAAATAAGTTCCTCAGCTTTTCTCCTAGAACAATATCCACTATTCGCAATAATCTTTTGTAATCTTTCCACAGCAATCACCTATAAAAATTATACATAATAAAACTTAAAAAAACAAGGGAACAATCATTAAAGAAAGTATAACCATAAATAAATCAGTAAGTAACCCCACCCATAAAGCATATTTAATTTTTTTTATGCCAATCGTTCCAAAGTAAAGTGTAATCACATATAAAGTCGTATCACTAGAACCCTGAATAACCGAAGCTAAAAAACTTATAAAACTATCTGGTCCATATATTTTATACATATCATTAAGTAAAGCTAAACCAAAACTGCCAGAAAGCGGCCGCATAACTGCAACTGGTAAAACCTCAGCAGGAAAATTAATTAAAACTAAAAGTGGTTTTAAAAACTCAAAAAAATAATCGATAATTCCACTATTTAAAAATATATTTACCCCAAATATCATTGCAAGTAAAGAAAAAAACATTGACATTGCCATTGGTAATCCTTCTTTAGCCCCACTAATAAAACTGTCATAAACATTTACTTTTTTATAAGCTCCATAAATAATGACTATTAACACCAAAACAGGAATAAACAAACTAGAAACCATCTTCACTTACGACCACCATCCTTCTTACTCCAAATTTTATCGATTAATAAACCAAATAAAAGTGAAATAAAACTAATAATTAAACAAGGAATCGCAATATAAGAAGGATTTTTACTATCATAAAGCATTCTTAAAGAAATAATCGTCGTCGGAACAAAACATAATCCACATGTATTGATAACTAAAAAAGTAATCATACTTCGGCTTGCCTCTTCTTTATTTTTATTCAGTTTTTGAAGTGATTCCATCGCTTTAAGTCCAAACGGTGTAGCCGCATTTCCTAAACCAAACAAATTCGCAATAATATTAGATGATATATAACTAAAAGATTCATGCCCTTTAGGAATGTCCGGAAAAATCTTATGCAAAATTGGATAAATAAAATTCGACGCTTTTTGTAACAAACCAGACTCTTTCGCAATATTCATAATTCCAAGCCAAAGTGACACTAATGGAAATATCTGCATAACTAATTCCAATGTAACTTTCCCACTAGTAAGTATCTGATTATTTAAAACATCACTTTGGCCCGTTAATATTAAACATAAAGACCCTAAAACAATAAGGCCTATCCATAATTTATTAATCATGCTTAAACCAACTTAAAATTTTATTCCAAAAATTATTTTCTTTTTTATCCTTCTTTACATAAATACTCTCCTCATGCACTATTTCATCACCTAAATAAACTTTTACTACCCCAACCTTATCACCAGTTTTATATTTTCTTTTCTTATTAATCTCAAATTTTAATTTTAAAATATTTTCTTCATCTTTCCTCAATAAATATTTAAAACTTTTTTTCAAATATAGTGTATCTTCGTTATAATAATCTTCGCCTAAAATGCTTATCTCACCTTTATTTAATATTGTATATGATGTATATTCCTGAAAAGCTTCCTCGTATAAATCCCTATGATCATCCCAGTCATCACCATCGTTAATTGTCACAACTGTCAAATTCATACCATCTTTACTTGCGCTTGTCACTAACGTTCTTTTCGCAATCTTAGTAAACCCTGTTTTCCCACCAGTCGTATATTTATAACTAGATAAAAGTTTATTTTTATTATGCCATTTATAAACATTTTTATTAGTCTTTACTGTATGATTCTTTGTACCGGTAATTTTTCTAAACTCTTCATTTTTCATCGCATAACTCATAAGAAGGGCCATATCATAAGCACTTGAAAAATTACCCTTTTCTTCATCTAAACCACTAGGATTATTAAAAGTTGTATTCTTCATACCTATTTCCTTAGCTTTCTCATTCATTAACTTTACAAACTTATCAGTACTACCACTAACAACCACAGAAATAGCTAAAGCCGCATCATTACCACTTCTAAGCATTAAACCATAAAGTAAATCTTCTAATTTTATCTTCTCGCCAACTTGTACATAAATCACTGAACCGTACGCTTTTAAAACCTCATCTCCAATTGTCACAACCTTATCGACATCAACATTTTCAATAGCCACTATTGCCGTCATTATTTTAGAAATTGAAGCTACACTTTGAACATAATGTACATCCTTACCATAAAGTACTCTACTGCTATCCATATCCATTAAAATAGCCGATTTAGCATTCGTTCCATAAGCCAAAACCTTAAATGGTAAAAATAAAATTAATAAAAAAATTAATTTCTTATACACACTATCACCTAAAAAATTATATACAAAAAAATGGACAAATATGTCCACTTTATTTTTTACTCATCGCATCTAAAATATCAAATGTCTTTATTTCCTTTTTTTCTAAATCAGGTAACTTCACACTTATATCACTACCAACCATTTTAATATCAGCATTTATTTTATCCATATCACTTCCGTCTAAGTCACTTGAATCTTTAACATCACAAACCTGAAGTATTTCTTTCCCATATTCACTAACTAGAGTGTCTATATCACGTGTTCCAACTATCATATAAATATTTAGGTAACTAGATGATAAAAACATTCCCTTAAAATTATTCATTTTACCAATCATATCAAAATTATCTAAAATAAAATACCAACTTTGGTCTTTACATACTTGATAAGCCTCAGAAATAATCATACTAATTAATAAATTATTTTCTTCTTCCATCTTAGGAATTAAAAATAATGCACATTTCTTATTAATAATAGTTTTCTCTGTAGTCACTAGAAAATCACTTAATTTAAATCCACTATTACTGATTACATTTAATTTATTTTCATAATTTACTAATTTATTAATTTGAAGCCTCGCAACAGATAAAATACTAGCTCTTGTTTCATAAGGCGCGGATAAAATAGAATTCAAATCACGATAAGCTGCTTCATTACCACTTTGTAAAAGAAATGTACTAACTTCTTTAATATTCTCTTCATCCAAAGTATCTAAAAATCTTGAAACACTTAAAAAATTAATTTCATCTTCATCAGCCACTTCAAATAACTTCAAAATATAACCCCTAACTAAAGAAGTAGCTGAATCTGTCCAAAAAGGATCTTTATCTATCTCTCTAGGAAAAATAGCTCCAACAATTTCACTAATTAATTCATAAGCTTTATCTTTATCACCCTTTTTATAAAAATCATAAGGAACACCTAAAACATTCACACTATCACTATGCATTGGATCATCAAAATTTAAAACCTTAACCTCATAACCTTCTTCTTTTAATTTATCCGCATAATTTGCATAATACTCATAATTTTTATCAATAATTAACAAACTTCTACCATTCTCAATTAACTCATCTACTATTGGCATAATAATACCAGATGTTTTTCCACTTTTAAATTTACCATTTACAATTAAATTTTTACTTATCATTTTTACCTCCTATTAAAGTCAAAACTTTACCTTTAAATTTCTTTCTTAAAATTGTAATTTTATCGTATTGTTCCTGAAGTCTTTCAATCTCTTCAGTAATTTGTTCTTGTTTTTTTAATAAAAATTGATTTGTACCATCATCATTATCAAGATCATTTAAAATATTCTTATAATCGATGATTTCTTGTAATGTAAATCCAACTTCTTTAAGTAATGTAATAAACTGTGCTTCTACCACATTATCTTCAGTATAATATCTATAACTAGTAAACTTATCCACAATTTCCGGTTTTAATAAACCAATCTCATCATAATATCTTAAAGTCCTAACGGGAATGTTTACTAAATTAGAAAAATCACCGATCTTATAAACCAAATCTCTCACCGCCTTTCAAACACATTATAACCTTACAGTTAACTAGAGAGTCAAGTACTTTTTTTAAGTATAACATATATTAAAAATTTTCACTAATTTAAAAATACAAAATAAAAATGCAGAAAAAATTTTTTCTACATTTATCGATTAGTCGTTTTATTATCATTTGTTGTATTATTATCATTATTATTTGCATTATTATTTGTGTTATTGTTTGCATTGTTGTCTGTATCATTATCAGTCATACCATCAGTTGCATCATCAACTATATCACCAATAACACCATTATCGTTATTATCATCAGAAGTATTATTATCAGTGTTATTATCTGGAACCGTTGTATCTACATCATTAACACCATATAAACCACTAAGCTTACGTAAATCATCATCACTTAAATCATTAACTTTCCACTCATCATTTTCTTTAGTTAAATGGAAAGTAATTGTATAAGTTTCTGTATCTGTTACTTCTTTAAGTTTTCCTAACCTATAAGATGCGAAAGTATTATTGTTATCAAATTCATCTGGATTATTTACGCGATAATCGTTAGCTTCATTAACAACATCCGCATAATTTCTAACAGTAACTTCTGCATCGACAGTAGCTGTATCTCCATCTATCGTTTCATCTTTTATTTCATATTGCATGTCACGATAATGTGTTTTCATAAAATCGCTATAGTCGTTTCTCTCATCAGTTGTTAAAGTTGTATCATTAGTTAATACTTGATCTAAATCACTAACAACATCACCATCATTAGTCTGATATTTATTTAAGTATTCTTCAACTTTCTTAGTTGGTGTATTACCCATATTAGCTGTACAACTACAACCAGTAAGTAAAACTATTGCCGTTAATAAATATAATATTTTTTTCATAACTTCCCTCCTCAATAATTATTGTGGGAAATTATAAAAAAATTATACTATTTTTTTATTTTTAAATCTTTTTTATAAATAGGTTCTAAACTAATATCCATATTTTGTAAATCTTCATCAGTATATGTTAAATTGGCAGAAGAATTTTCAAATCCTTTAATATATACACTTCCAGGCATTTCTAAATTAGAATTAAAATAATTCACATTACCTGTTTTTGTCTTATAAAATAAATCTCCATACATCTTCGCATTTTCTTCAGTTAATAAAAGATAACCACATCTCAAAAAATTTTTAATAACATTTTGCGTATTATCATCACTTTTTAAAACAAAATAACCAATATCAGGAGTTTTTAAAACCATATTATTAACCACTTTAAAATTATTTTCACTACATTTATCGACATCAAAAAATTGATTATAAGTTGGATCTATAATATAACTTTTCTCTTCTTCATTAACCATAAATCTAGCTATCAAAAAACTATGACCTAAAATATTACTAGTAATTGCTTTTCCTGTTTCCACAGGTTTATAAGAAATATTTAATTTTTCAAAATATCTCGCAATAATAGACTGAGCAGTATCACACATAAAATTAAATCTATAATCATTTATATCTTTATCTTTTTTAGAAGAAAGTAAAACTCTAGTTTGATAAACTATATAATTTAAATAATAATCAATCTCACTTTGTGATAAACTTTCACCATTAAAACATTTTTCTTCTATACTATTTATTATATCCAAATCCACATTATCCATTATATTAATTTTTACATAAAAAATTTGATTCATAACTATCACAAAATAATTATACTACATTTAATCATTATTTTAAACAATATTGACTATTATGATTTAAAGATGTACAATATAAAACACTTTTTAGGAGGAATACTATGAATCAAAAATATTATGAATTACTTAAACAAGGATTAGAATTATCCAAAGCACAACAAGAAGAAAAAGAAGCTTATCTTGCTGAATTTACAAAAATGACCGGCATGTCATTAGATGAAATTGATGAGCAAACCGAAGAATTATTTGAATTAATTTTTACTTCATTAATTAATCAAGTCCATGATACTAATAAAGGAACAATTTCTATTGGATACAAAAATTTATCATTACCAATAGAACTTGAACCATTTTCACACATAAAAACACACACAACTTTATCAAAACAAGTCAAAGAAAGATTATAAAATCCAAAAATTACTTATTTTAATTACGATTTATTAACAACAAGATTATCAGAATATAGCATTAAATTTGGAAATTTTCATAACGTTCATTTTAAAACCAGTGAACAATATATGAATTTAATTACAGATAGGAAATCATTAAATAAACTTGTGAATCAATATGAATATGAACAAGAAATTAATCCAAAAGTTTTAAAGAAACAAAAATAGCCAAGTAGCAACACTTGACTATTTTTTCTATATCCAAAAATATTATCACAATTGATGCCATCGAAGAAGTTATCTACAACTTGTTGGCAATTTAATATAAGAAACAATCACTATTTAAAGTATAACATACATTTTGGAAATTTTATCAAAAGCATTTCTTGTTCGCTTGTTTTATGAATCCATTTATTATATAATTCTAACAGGAACATT
>CALVIJ010000006.1 GCA_944329505.1 uncultured Bacilli bacterium
AGTATTACTCTTTGGTGTTTTTGTTATGTTAAATATTAGTTTTGATAATGAAACTAATGTTAAAAAAATTTCATTGAACAATAATGAAATAAGTCCTAGGCAAATGGATGCAACTGTATTTGCTAATGGGACGGAATACGACTTGAGTAATTATATAGATGATGAAGAGTCGTATGTGATGATTAATGATGAGAAAGTTGATGGAACAACTGTACCATCAGTAAACTATGGAGACTCTGTTGATATTCATATCGCATGGAGTTTACCAAATTCTGGTCTAGTTTATACAACTAATGATACTTTTGTTTATCAATTTCCAAGTAATTTAACATTTGCTAATATTGAACTTGGACCAATTAGAAATGGTAGTGATATCGTTGGTTATTATTCGATTGTGGATAATAAAGTTACGATTAGATATACCGATGAGAACTTTTTAAATTTAAGTAATATTGTAGGAACATTAAATGCAACCGGAACTGTAACTAATGCTACAACTGGTGGCACAGAGGGTGGACGCGTTGATTTAAATATTCCTGGTGTTGGTACTTTTCCAATTTACGTTGAACCCGAAGGATCTTTAGGTTTAAACAAAACAATTAATAGAAAAATTGATACCGATACTTATGAATACAAATTAGAGGTTACTTCTCAACAAATTAACACTAATGTTATTGTTGGTGATAATTTGGGTGAGTATTTAACTTTGAATAAAAATTCGATTAAAATTGAACATAATGGTCGAGATATTACAAAAGATGTCGAGATGCGTTATGATTATCAAATCGATGATAGTACAGTAGCTGATTTTATCTTTTTAATTCCAGAGATGGAAGATGATGATGTAATTACAGTTACTTACCAAGCTGATGTGGCCGAAGCTGGGTTTATATGGGATTATACTTCTAGTGAAGATCAATATAATAGATTAATGAATTTAACTAATGTTGCTGGAGCTTGGAGCAATGAAAATCCAGAAGGAGTTTTTGATTCTACAATCATTGATACTGGCAAAGGCGCAGTTTCTAAAACAGGTAGTTATAATGCGAATAGTGATGTAATTAGCTGGACTATTTACGTTATGCCTGGTGAAAAAGGGGTTACTTTAAGTGATTATTTCGAAAATCAAGAGTTTGTTCAAGGGTCATTAAGGGTTTATGAAACTGATATAAATGGTAGTGCTTTGAGACCATCTAGTTTAGAAGTGACTTTTGATCAATTGGATCATGGATATACTTTTGAGCCTGATCCAACTGGTGAGAAAATATATGTAATATATTATGAATCAAAACCAACTAACGATGGAAAACTCGATGGTGAGGTTTATAATGAGGCAACGATTGAAGTTGGTGAGGAATCTGTTTATGATGGAGTTGTTGTCGAAATTGGGACACCACTTATCAGTAAATATGTAGATAGTGCTGATGAACAAGACGGTATTATATCTTGGAATACTACAATAACAGCTTCTAACACTGATTTAAAAAATACGGTATTTAAAGATGTTTTGGGCACTGGTCTTACTTTAGTTGAAGAGTCTGTTAAAGTAAATGGTCAATCTGTTTTCAATTCTGATATCTTTAAAGTTGTCGAGGGTGGTTTTGAAATTCATTTTGGAGATTTTAACCCAGGTGATGTTTTCGATATTACATATGATACGACATTTGATAATAGCGAATCTGGTACTTTTGTAAATACGGCAATAATAACAGCTGACGGTGTTCGTGCTGAAGATGATGCCGAATATGAATATGTTAAGAAAGACAATTATATTACTAAATATGTAAATTATAATCAAGGTGGGGATGCATATAAAACAGGAATTGTTACTTGGCAGATAGATATTGACGAACTACCTGAGGGAACAGAGGAAGCTCATATCGATGATATTATTCCAGAGGGTATGGAATATGTTGAGGGTTCAGCTAAGTTAGTTTTAAATTATAATCCTTGGGATACTATTACAATAACTCCAACAATTGACGATAACATACTTACTTTTGATTTGACTGATCACATGGATTTAATTCGTGGAGATAATGGGGTATCTATATTCTATCAAAGTAGATTGACTGATATTTATAGTGAAGCTAAGGAATATGTCAATAGAGCTTATATCACAATTGATGGAAACGAATATCCAGAGGTTACAGCTTCAGTTACTGGTGAAGTTACTAATTTAATCGATAAGACAGCTGTTTACAATACTTTAACTGCACCAGAGGTTGAATATACTATTAAGGTTAATGAAGGAGCGGCTGATTTACATGATGGCTCTGAGATAGTTTTAGAGGACGAAATGGGGTCTGCTTTAACATTTATTATGGGATCTTTAAAAGTTAATGGTGAGACTTGGACTGATTATAGTTGGAATCCTGATAGTCGTTTATTAGAGATTACGGTACCTGATAGTACGGCTTTGACAATTACTTATAATGCTAGAGTAAATTTATCAGTTGGTGAGGATTTAACTAGTGAAAACGCTTACAATATGGTAAATATAAAAGGACTTCAAGAAAGTTCTACAGAAGACAATTACGAAATTATTGGCGAGGTATTAGAAAGTTCTGCGACATCTTCTGGTGAGGCAAAAACAATATACATTTACAAATATAAGGATGGTATAATGACTACTCCTTTAGAAGATGCGGAGTTTGAATTATATGAGCTTGGATTTACAGGTAGTGGTAATGACTTTGAACTTACTGGTGAAAAGAAACTTGTCGACACTTTAGTTACTGGAGCTAATGGTTATGCTAGTTATAATGGCTTGTCTCATGATACAGTTTATATGTTAAAGGAATCTAAAACGGCTGATGGTTATATACTTGATGATACTGAGTACTATTTTGTATATCCAGGAAATGATAATATCGATTATCCTGATTATATAAGTGAAAAAACCGATGCTTGGACATTTTATATAAATAATGAATATGGCAGTTTAGATATAAATGTCGATAAGGTTTGGGAAGATAGCAATTATAATGGTAGACCTAGTTATGTCAATGTTTATTTAAAACGTAATGGCAGTTATGTATATGAAAATGGTGAGCGAGTATTTGTTACTTTAAATAGTAATAACAACTGGAAAGCAAGCTTTAACAATTTAGAAAAATATGATGACAATGATACATTATATGAATATACAGTAGAAGAAGATGTTCCAGTAAATTACGAAGCAAATTATGTTACAGCTGATGGTTTGAATGAGAAAAACATAACTATAACTAATAAGCTTACAAAGGGCAGTTTATCTGTAAGTAAGACAGTTAGTGGAACTGATGGAGAACATGATAGAAACTTTACTTTTGAAGTGACTTTAACTGATGTGAATGGCAATAATTATACTGGTAGTAAAACTGGTACAATTAAATCAGGTGGAACTGTTAGTTTAAAACATGGTGAGACTATTACTATTGAGGGTTTACCAGAAGGAACTAAGTACAAAGTTACAGAAAAAGAAGCTAATACCGATAGATATGTAACTACTTCTAATAATAGTGAGGGAACGATTAATTTTGGTAATAATAGTGTTAGTTTTACTAATACGAGAAACGAAGAGCCTAAGGGAAGCTTATCTGTAAGTAAAACAGTTAGTGGAACTGATGGGGAACATAATAGAAACTTCACTTTTGAAGTAACTTTAATTGATGCGAATGGCAACAATTTAACTGGTAGCTACAATTATACTGGTAGTAAAACTGGTACAATTAAATCAGGCGGAACTATCACTTTAAAAGATGGTGAAACTATTACTATCGGGGGTTTACCAGTAGGTACTAAATATGAGGTTACCGAAAAAGAAGCAAACACCGATAGATATGTAACAACAAGTACAAATGATAAGGGCACTATTTCTGAGAATACTGCTTCCGTAAGTTTCGTCAATGCGAGAAACGAAGAGCCTAAGGGTAGTTTATCAATAAGTAAAACTGTCAGTGGAACTGACGGAGAATATGATAGAAACTTTACTTTTGAAATAGTTTTAACAGATGATGAAAATAATGTTTTAACTGATACTTATAACTATACTGGTGATAAGGAAGGAACAATAACTTATGGTGAAATTATTACTTTAAAAGATGGTGAGACTATTACTATCGAGGGGTTGCCTGTTGGTACTAAATATGAGGTTACCGAAAAAGAAGCTAATAGTGATAGATATGTAACAACAAGTACAAATGATAAAGGCACTATTTCTGAGAATACTGCTTCCGTAAGTTTTGTCAATACTAGAGATAAAATTCCAACAGGAAGTTTATCAATAAGTAAAACTGTAACCGGTAATGATGGAGAGCTTGATAGAGAATTTACTTTCGAAGTGACTTTAACTGATGCGAATGGCAATAATTTAACTGATACTTATAACTATACTGGTAGTAAAACTGGTACAATTAAATCAGGTAGAACTGTTAGTTTAAAACATGGCGAGACTATTACTATCGAGGGTTTACCAGTAGGTACTAAATACGAGGTTACCGAAAAAGAAGCTAATAGTGATAGATATGTCACAGTTTCATCTGGCAGTGCGGGTGAAATTATTAATGGTAATTCAGTTAGCCGTTTTGAAAATCATCGTGATGAAATTCCAGTTTTAAAAGGATTTTTAACGATTAATAAAACGGTTAGTGGAAATGCAGGTGAACGAGATAGGTTATTCAATTTTAAAATTACTTTTACTGATAGTGAGGGAAATATAGTTCTTGATACATTCAGTTATACTGGCAGTAAAGTAGGAATGGTTAAATCAGGAGATGTGGTTAGTTTAAAACACGAAGAAAGTATTACAATTGTAGGTTTACCAGTTGGTACACGCTATCAAGTTGTGGAAATAGAAGCTAATATTGATGGTTATACAACTGAAGCTACTGGTGATACAGGTGTTATTGAATTAAATGGTAATACTGTTTCATTTGTTAACCATAAGGATGAGGTAAAAAAACCTAAAGAGAGTAAAAAGGTTTATATACCACAAACTGGTGGTGATGATAATTTAATGTTTTATGGTCTTGAAGCTTTGGCTTCTGGTGTGTTAGGTGTTTATTTAATAAAGAAAAAATGCTTAAAAAAATTGGTATAATTTTATGCTTTGTAATATGTCTATTTTGCATAGGTATGTTTACTTTAGAATTTTTAGATAAAAAAGAGGGAGAGTCATTTTATGAAAATGTGCTTCCCTCTAATAATAAAATAGATGTTGATGAGTTACAAAAAGAATACGAAGGGATAAAAGGTTATATCGAAATACCAGACACTAATATTTCTTATCCAATTGTGCAGGGAGATGACAATTCTTATTATTTAAGACGTCTGCCAAGTGGTGAGAAAAACCGAAGAGGATCAATTTATTTAGATTATCGCAATAATGGTTTTGATGATGAGAATACGATAATATATGGCCATAATTTTAACGATGGAACGATGTTTAGTGATTTACTTAATTATGAATCAGCGGATTTTTATGAGAATCATAAAGAATATATTATATATACGGAGAATGATGAAATTGAAGTTGAAATTCTTGCTGGATATATTGCTGATGCGACAGTAAGTGAATTACCGACGACGTTTAAAGATAGGGCAGAGTTTGATAGTTATTTAGAAATGGCTTTAGATAATAATGTTTTAGATAGTGATTTTAAAGTGGAAGATGTAGAAAAAATCATTTCTTTATGTACTTGCTCTGATGGCTCAGAGGAGTCAAGACTTGTTATTATTGGAAAAATAAAATAGTCTAGCTTTAATGCTGGACTATTTTTCTGATAATTCTTTTATTCTTTCAGTGTTTTTAAAATTAGTTTTAGCTATTTCATTTAAAATGTTTTCGCCATATTCTTTGACTAATTTAGAGCCTATTTCATCGACGACAGCTCCCGCACCTTTTGGAAATGTAACACCATATTTTTTAGATAATTTATTGATTTCTTTGATAAAGATATATCTACTGATGATGGCTGAGCAAGCAACTGATAGACATTGGTCTTCGGCTTTAGTTATGAAAGTGATACCTCTTTGAACATTAGGGGTATTTTTTAAGTAATTATAATAGACATATTTTTCGGCAAATTGGTCGACGACAATATAGTCGTAATTAGAATATTTTTTAGTCATTTCTAATAATGCTTTGTTGTGAAGAATAGCTTTCATAGCATTCATGTTGTATTCATTTCGTCTTTGATTATATTCTTGGTTAGATAATGTCATTGTATAATAAGGTATTTTTTTAATAATTTCTGGAGTTATTTTTAAAATTTGTTCATCAGTCATTTTTTTTGAATCTTTAACACCTAAATTTTCTAAAAATGGAATATCATCTTTGGTTACATAGGAAGCGGTAACAACAATCGGTCCAAAGAAATCACCTGTTCCTACTTCGTCCGAACCAATGGTACTAGCATAGTATACTTTAGAATTTTTTTTAGTTTCTTTTTTCTTTTCATTACTAGCAACTTTCATGTCGACATTTTTATTTGGATTTAAATTCTTTTCCATTTGTGACCATAAATTAGCATCTATATCAGCACTTATACCTTGAAATACAGCTTTACCTGATTGATATAAGGTAACGACAGTATCTGCCTCATCGGCTTGAAATACGGCATAAGGTGGCGTTTTTAAACGTTTTTTATCTTCAAAATATTCGTTCATTTTGTTCATTGTGTTTTCACTAACTTTTAAGGTTATGGTTTTTACTGGTTCTTTTTTCATTTTTCTTCACCTGTAAATATTTTAACATATTTCTACTTTCAGAACAATAAAGGCTTTACTTTTTGCTTTCTTGTATAATATAATTAGTGTATAAGGAGAGTGAATATGAATATTGTAGATATTTTAATTATTATTTTTATATTGTTAGGTGCTGTAGTTGGTTTTAAGCAAGGTTTTACAAAAAGTTTAGTAAGCTTTGTTGGAATCATTATAGTAACAATACTAGCATATTTTTTGAAAAATCCTGTTAGTGAATTCTTAATGAGTTTTTGTCCGTTTTTTAGCTTTGGAGGTATTATTAAAGGGATTACTGTACTAAATATTGCAGTATATGAAGTTATAGCATTTTTATTAGTTTTTGCTATTTTAATGATAGTTTTAAGAGCTTTACTTTTTGCGACAGGAATATTAGAGACTATTTTGAAATTTACGATTGTGCTTGGAATTCCATCTAAAATACTTGGGGCAATTGTTGGAGTTATAAAAAATTATATTATTGCATTTTTCGTTTTATATTTACTTTCAATGCCAAACTTTGTAGATGTTGAATTTGTCAAAGATTCAAAATTCCGTGAACCAATACTTAGAAATACACCACTTCTTTCAAATGCTGCAGATTCTACACTTAAAGTTTTAGATGAATTTAAAGGATTAAGCGATAAGTATGTTAATACTGAGAATAGTAATGAATTTAATTTAGAAACTTTAGATTTATTTTTGAAATATGATGTAGTAACTGTTGATACGGTGAAAAAATTAGATGAGAGAGGTAAAATAAATATTGATGGAATTGAGAATGTAATAAATAAATACGAGGAGGAATAATAATGGAAATAATTAAAGGTAATTTAGATAATTTTGATGAAGTTACAAGTAAAGGGGATGTTTTAGTCGATTTCTTTGCGACTTGGTGTGGACCATGTAAGATGCTTGCTCCTGAACTTGAGGAAATTAGTGATAAAGTTCAAATTATGAAAGTCGATATCGATGAGAATTTAGAGCTTTGTAAAAGATTCGGTGTTATGAGTGTTCCTACATTAATTTATTTTAAAAGTGATGGGACTTATACTACAAATGTCGGATATATGACTAGTGAAGAAATTTTAAAATTTATAGGAAAATAAAAACTATTAGGAAAATCTTCTTAATAGTTTTTTAGTTGTTTTTTAGATTTAATTTTATTTCTTTATTCATTTGTAATTTATGATATTTAATTTTACATTTATCAAATAGAGTGCGAGATGCAATATTGTTTTCACTGTTTGCATATTTATCATTTAGATAAATGACTTCTTTAATACCGGCTTGAATAATCATTTTAGCACATTCATTACAAGGAAATAGGTCAACATATATTTTAGCACCTTCTAAGTCTTTTTTGTTACCGCGATAATTTAAGATAGCATTTAATTCTGCATGACATACATATGGATATTTTGTATTTAAATTTTCTCCCTCGCGATTCCATGGAAATTCATCATCATCGAAACCGTTAGGCGCACCATTATATCCGATTGATAATATACGATTATCATCACTGACGATGCATGCACCAACGGTAGTTGATGGATCTTTGCTTCTCATTGCACTTAGTTCAGTGATGGCCATAAAGTATTCATCCCAAGTTAAATAATTGTCTCTTTTTTTAGTTTTCATTTTTTCACCTCTTGTGATATTTTATCATATTTTATTATTTTTTTCTATTTTGAATAATATTGTTTTTCTGATATAATATTTGATGGTGATATAATGAAAAAATTATTTGGAACAACATTAATAACTTTGGTTTTGGATCAACTTATTAAGATTGGACTTTTATTTTTTATGAGTTATGGTGAATCTATTACAGTAATAAATGGTTTTTTCAATATTACTTTGATTGGAAATACAGGTGCGGCTTTTAGCATATTAAGTTCTAATACTGTATTATTAATATTAATTTCTATTGTTGTTTTAAATGTATTATATTTCTTTTTTATAAAAGAAAAGAAATTAGACAATTTTGAACAAATTTCATACGGTTTATTAATCGGTGGAATTATGGGAAATTTAATCGATAGAGTGTTGCACATGCAGGTAATTGATTATTTAGATTTTACTTTCTTTGGCTATAATTTTCCTGTATTTAATTTAGCTGATATAGCAATTGTTGTTTCGATGATTTTAATTGCTATTCAGATTATAAAAGGTGATAAAAATGAAGTATCAAGTAAATCAAAATGATATAAGGTTAGATAATTTTTTAGCAGAGGTTTTGGAAGTGAGTCGTAGTCAGGTGACTAAAATGATTAAAGCTAAAGAAGTTTTAGTGAATGCCAAACTTGTAAAACCGGGGTTTATGCTTAAAGAAGATGATGTTATAACAGTTAATCATGTAGAAGATGATGGCGTTAAACCTGAAAAGATGGATTTAGATATTGTCTATGAAGATGAAGATGTTATAGTGGTTAATAAAGCAAATGGAGTAGTAGTGCATCCGGGTGCTGGAAATCATAGCGGAACTTTAGTGAATGGTCTTTTATATCATACTAAATTAAGTGATATAAATGGTGAAGTTAGACCAGGCATTGTTCATAGGATTGATGCTTATACGACAGGTTTACTTATGATAGCTAAAAACAATAAAGCTCACGAGATTTTAGCAGAAGAATTAGCTTTAAAAAAGACTTATAGAAAGTATGTGGCTTTAGTTTGGGGAGTTATAGAAAGTGATACTGGTGAGATAGATGCTCCAATAGGTAGAAGTAAAAATGACCGTAAGAAAATGGCTATTAGAGCTGATGGTAAAGAAGCTGTCACACATTTTAAAGTTTTAAAAAGATATGAAAAAGTTACTTTGGTTGAGTTGAAATTGGAAACTGGAAGAACTCATCAGATTAGAGTACATATGAATTATATTGGGCATCCAGTAGTTAATGATCCTGTTTATGGTAATAGAAAGTTATTTGATGATACTGGTCAGTGTCTGCACGCTAAGGAACTTGGTTTCGTTCATCCTACAACAGGTGAGTATATGCAGTTTGATAGTGAACTTCCAGAGTGTTTTACAAATATTTTAAAGAATTTTGAGTAGGTGATAATATGAATGAGATAGTAATTGATAAAAAAGAAGAACTTGTTATGAAATTACTTCATTATTTTATTACGGAAAGAGGATATAATCCAGTAATAATTAGAGGAGTAAAGGATGAAATATGGCTTGAAAATCTAGAAGATGATTATAAAATCATTAGAATTGTTTCTGGTTATATTCATAATAATGAACAATTTAAATTTGACATTTATAAAACTAAAAGTTTAATGAAAACAATTAAGAAAAAAACATTATCTTTTAAGATTAATGCTTTAAGTATATTTGTTAATTTAGGAGATAATGTTGATATTTCGGAGTTTGAAGATACGCCGAATATTAAGTTTGCTAATATTAGGGATGCTGATGATTTAAATAAATATCGCTTTGTTATCGATGCATTTCCTGATATTACAAAAGATATTGATTTTAAAGAAAAAGGTTTAGAGTTATTTATGAAAATAACGAGTGATATTAATAAGAAAAATGAGGGAGATGCTAAAATGAACGAAGATGTCTTTAGTCCTAAAAAGCCGGTTATAACATATGCTTTGATAGCTATTAATGTTTTAGTATTTATTTTAAGTTTATTTAATGATAGTATTATTCAAATGTTTGCCGTAAATAGATTCTTTATTGCGGATTTGGGTCAATATTATAGACTATTTACAGGTATATTCTTACATGCTAATTTATTACATTTACTCTTTAACATGTATGCTTTGTATGTGATTGGTATGCAACTAGAAAGTTTTCTCGGTAAAGGAAAGTATTTAGCTGTTTATTTGCTTTCCGGTTTAGGTGGCTCAATGCTTTCTATATTCTTTAGTAATGGATATAGTGTTGGGGCATCTGGAGCAATATTTGGTTTAATGGGGGCATTACTTTACTTTGGATATCATTACCGTGTTTATTTGGATAGTGTGGTTAAATCTCAGATCATTCCGCTTATTGTTCTCAACTTATTAATTGGATTTACTTCTACTGGTATTGATAACTGGGCTCATATTGGTGGCTTAGTTGGTGGCATTCTAGCAACTATGGCGGTTGGAGTTAAATATAAATCAACTAAGTTTGAGATGATTAATGGGGCAATCATGTATTTGATATTTATTGGATTTTTAGGATATATGGTATTTGTCCGTGGTATTTAAAAAAACAAGCGATTAGTGCTTGTTTCTTTTTGTATATGTTTTAGGTTTTTCATTAGTCTTTTCTTCGGTTTTTTCTTGGCTATCTAATTCATAGACCATAGCTTGATGGTTTTCTTTTGATAATATAAATTTTGGGGTAATTTCATTTTCATTTGTTTTTTCTTTTTCTTTGCTTTTACTTAGTTCGTTTTCTATATCATGATGATTTACATTTGTTTTATCAATTTGATTTTTTTCTATTTGTTTTTTATATTCATCAAAATATTGTTTAATGTTTATTCCTTGAAGAGGAATTGTACCGATACTTAGTGCGGTGCTTATGGTAAGTAGCGTTTCATTAGTAATACCGGCTATGTTTAGATCTTGAATGGCAAGGGCTAGATAACCTAGAATAAGGGCAATAGATAGTGGCCAAATTTTTACTTTACCAAGTAAGTTACTTTTAGGTGAACCACCACTAGCTAATAATTTACCATTTATAAGGGCAATGCCTCCTTCTAGAACACCATTGATAGCAAAAATTGGGAGAATTGGTAATATACCGATTATTAGTATGATTGAAAATATTTTATCGGAAACAGCATCTAGCATAGCTCCTTCTTTAGTTTCTTCTTTGGCAATAACTCTTGCAGTTAGTCCATCTAAAAAATCGGAAATAGCTAGAAATGTTACATTACCAAATAGTAGTGGGAGTGGAGCTCCTGTATAGGCCATGATAGGTATACTAATGCCGCCAATAACTCTTGAGAAAGATAACCAGTTAGGAATTAAAGATAATTTGTTATCTGGTTTAAATAAGCCTTTACAAAAGTTTTTTGCAGTATTTTTGATTGTGTCCATAGAATCCCCCTAACAATTTATATATTGTATCACAACTTCGGTTATAAGTAAATTGTTTTGAATATGTCAAATAATGTCTAATCTTGGAAGGGTAGCCATATACTTTCATCTTAATATTTGTTATAATTATATTAGAATAATTAGGAGGTTGCGCAGTATGAAAAAAGGTTTTAAAATATTACTTATTATATTGTTTTTAATGGTTAATTTTATGCCTTTTTATAAGGCTGAAGCAGCATCTTCATATACAGTGGAGATGGTTTCAAATCAAACGGGTAATAAAGTTGTTGGAACATATAGTAGTTATAGTGCGGCTTTGAGTGCGATGAATGCGCAAAATTCGACTGCTAGTAGTGTAGCAACAATTTATAGAGATGGAGTACCTGTCGATAGTAAGTATGCAATATTTAAGTTTAAACCTGGTAAGACATATAATTTATACACATCAGCAACAGGTGGAGCATATACTTATGTTCACGGCTCATATGGTACTGATGCGGCTTTACTTGGATATAGCGATAATGGTAGAGTTAAAATAATGATTAGTGGTTATACAGGCTGGACAGAAATCAATAATGGCGTAGTTACTCCTATTTCGCTTATGGGAATTAATGGTAATATGATTAATGTTCCAGGGGGACTGGGCATTAGAATTAGAAAAACGCCTTCTTTAAAGGGCAGTGTTATTACTCAAGTTGCTACTTCAACTAATTTTACTTATACGGAAACTAAACAAGCTGATGGTTATACGTGGTATAAGATAAGTTATAATGGCAGTGATGCATGGATTGCGAAGACGGATAGTGTTACTGTTTTAACGGGAAGTACTGGGCTTGGAACTTATTACAATCACTATGGACCAACTGGAAATTTAATTCATCATTTTACTTATTACAATGGCTCAGGTTATGGTGATACTTTTACTAATTTAGGTACTGCACCTTCCTATTTAACTAAAGATGTTAGATATTATAGTTTTGATGGTAATTATTTTTATTCGAGTGTAACGGCAATGCTTGATGATTATAGGAGTGGAACTTATAGTCATAGTGTAAATGCTAGCAGCCCACATTATTCTTATTATGTATATTTACCTAGTCATTCAGTAACTGGATATACAGCAGAAGATTTAGATAATATCATTGCTAGTAAAGGTTATACGGCTTCTACTTCTAAAATGTATGGAACTGGTAAGTATTTTAAAGAGGCGGAAGCAACTTATGGACAAAATGCTTTAATGATGTTTGGTACAGCAATGAATGAAAGTGCAAACGGCACTAGTAAAATTGCCATGGATAAAAACAATCTATTTGGTTATGGTGCTTCTGATAGCAATCCATATGATGGGGCTTACTCTTATAATAGCCCGAGAGATTCGATTATGGATTATGCTAAAAGAACTGGTTCAAATTATTCACTTGTAACAGGAGCTTATTACTATGGTGGACACTATGGTAATAAATCAAGCGGTAGGAATGTTAAATATGCTTCTGATCCTTATTGGGGTGAAAAACAAGCTAGTAATTCATTCTTAAATGATTTAGATTACGGAGGTAAAGACTTTAATTCTAGTACAATTGGTGTCACTAGTAAAGATTATGCTAATGTATGGGTGTTTGATAGGCCTGAAGGAACAGCTGATACTCATATTTATAGTTTAAAAAATCCAAATAGCAATGCTTCTGTGTATGATGTTTCGGTTAATGTTGTTGACAAAGTAGTAGGAACTGATGGAATTGAATATTATAAGGTTTATACCGATTTACCGACGAGTGAAAATCAGCTTTATGGATATATATTTGCTAATGAACTTAATGTTACTAATAATCAACCTGTAATTACAGCTTCAGATAAAACTATTAAAGAAGGAGAAGACTTTAATCCGTTAGAAGGGGTTAGTGCTAGCGATGAAGAAAACGGTAATTTAACGAATAAGATTACTTATGAAAGTGATGTTAATCCTGATCAAGAGGGAACCTATCATGTTACTTATACGGTTGTCGATAATAGTAATTTCCATGCAAGTAAAACAATTACTGTTAAGGTTATTTCGGCAGAGCTTCCTATAATTACTGCTGAAGATAAAGAGGTTAAACAGTTCGAAGAGTTTGATTATATGGATGGTGTAAAAGCAACAGCTTATGATGGTACTGATTTAACTGGTGATGTAACTTATGAGGAAACTGTTAATACTGATGTAGCGGATACTTATGAGGTTACTTATAAAGTTAAAGATGCGAAAGGTAAGGAAGCTAGTAAGACGATTACTGTTACGGTTATTCCTGATGAAAAACCGGTAATTAATGCTTCTGATAAAGAAATATATTTAAATAGTGATTTTGATCCATTAGAAGGAGTTACAGCTAGTGATGAGGAAGATGGACCAATTAAAGATATCGAGTATGATAGTGAAGTTAAAACTGACGAAGTTGGTGATTATAAAGTAACTTATACAGTAAAAGATAGTCATGGCCAAGTAACAACTAAAACAATTACAGTAAAAGTTATCGTAAATCAGCTTCCAGTTATAAATGCTTCTGATAAAACAATTTATTTAAATAGTGAATTCGATCCGTTAGCTGGAGTTACAGCTAGTGATAAAGAAGACGGACCTATTTCTAAGATTGATGTTGATTTGAATGAAGTTAAAACTAATCAACTTGGAAAGTATAAAGTAACTTATTCAGTAACTGATTCATATGGTCAAACAGTTAAGAAAACGATTACAGTTACAGTAAGTGAGAAAGTATTAGAAGAAAAAGATGGAAGATTTGATTTGGATTACTTTAAATATATTGATAATAAATTATCTATTAAAGGATTTTCTACTATTGATGGAATTGATAACAATTTAAATACTAATATTTCTTATAAGTTAAAGTTTGTAAATTTAGATACTAATAAAGTATTTGAACAAGATTTGCAAAGGGTCGTTGATTCAAAAGATATTCCATATGAAGTTCCTTCTAGTGATGGGAAAAAGTATACTTATGCTTGGTTTGAAGGTAGTATTGATTTATCATCTATAGATGCTGGTAACTATAATATGTATGTTGTTGCTTCAAACGATGATTATTATTCTGAAAATTTAGTTAATAATCAAATTTTTTCTGAACAAGTGGCCTCAGCACATGATGCTTCTGGCAAATATATAATTACTAGGAATGATTATTTTGCCAATGGTAAACCTTTACAATTATTGGTTAGAGATAAAAAATTAGCAGATAAAACGGCTGATTCAACAACTAATCAGTATGGTCAGTTAGATGATATGTATTTTGATGAAAATGGATTACTTTATTTAAATGGGAATTCATTTAGTTATGGTTCTAATTTATCTAGTTCATCTTCTGTTAAAAGGAAAATTATTTTTGAAAACATTGATACTTTAGAACAATATTCCTTTGATTTAAATTCTATTATTAATGGACCATATGAAGTGAAATTGCCAGTTTCTGATGGTTTTAGTAAAGATAGGGCTTGGTTTGAGAAAAAAATAGATTTAAGTGCTTTGCCAAAAGGTAAATATGTTATTTATATTAATACTATTTCTAATATTTCTGATATAAGCGAATTAAATGATCAAGCCTTTTATGGATTTGATAGTGTTAAAGGAACCTTTGAATCTAAAACATATTCATTTATATTAAATGAAAAAGAAAGATATAGATTAGAATTAATAATTTCTTAGTCTATATCTTTTTATTTGATGTTTTTATTATTTTTATAAATTTTTTTATAAGTTTAAAGTATGACATAAAAAAATTATATTATGTAACATGTTATTAATAAGATTTTATAGTGAGATAGACAAGTAAATACTTGAAGAATATTTAAAAAAGTATATTAATGGAATTTTAAAAGATGATTTCGGTATAATATCAAAATCATCTTTTTGAGTCAATTACTTTTTAGTAATGTTTGACAATTAATATATTTTTAAAATTTTAATATAAAATTATTTTATAATTATTAATGTATATGTATCACAATAATTGGCTGTAAAGGAATTTGGCATATCTTGATGTATCATTCCTGGGCTACCTTTTTGTGATGCTCTTTCTGTGTATGTAAATTTAATGCCAGGATATGCATTTTGATAGTTTCTTAATGTTGCTTGGGCAGAATCTCCATTAAGTGATGATTGTTTAACTACGGTTACTGTTTTATTTCTATCACATGTATTAGTACTTCCACCTGAACTTCCACTACTAGATGAATTATTTCCTCCAGAAGGTCTAGAAGTATTTGATGAACTTGATGAAGAACTAGAAGAATTGTTTTTACTAGAAGAACTTGATGTGTTTCTATTAGATGTAGCAATGGTAATAGTTATTTTATCACCTTTAGCGATTTCAGTTCCAGCGGCAACGCTTTGTCTAATGACTTTACCTGAGGTAATTGAACTTGAATATTCTTCAGTAAATGAACAAGAAAGTCCTGAATTATCACAAGCTTTTTGAGCTTCTGATTTGGTATTACCACTAAAGTCTGGAACTTTTACAGCTTCTCCTCTTGAAACATATACGGTAATAGTATCATCTAAATTTATTGTTTTTCCTTCTTCAATAGATGTCTTAATTATTTTATCTTTTTCGACATCACTGTTAAATTCTTCTTTAATTTCATATTTAATTCCGTTGGTATCAGCCCAACTTTTAAAATCGTTAATATTATCAAATTTTTTCATTTTTAAAGGTCCTTTTGAGAAGGTAACATCAACGGTTGTGCCTTCTTCAATGATATCGCCTTCTTTATAATTACTGTCAATAACTCGTCCAGATTCGATTTCAGTATCATATCTATCAGAATAATTTATTTGAAGGTTATTTTCAACCATCCATTTAGTAACATAAGCCATAGTTTTATTTTTTAAGTTTGGTACTTTAATTTCTTTTCCTTTAGATATAGTTAGAGTAACCATTTCATCTGGATTAACAGTGGTACCTTTTTTAGGATCACTACTAATGACATGTCCTTTTTCAATCTTATCCGAGAATTCATATTTTAATTCATATTGAATTCCATTGCGGCCTAAATAAACTGAAGCCCTAAGTAAACTTTTACTGGTTAAGTCTTCTAATTTAATAGGGGACAAGTCTTCTTTATTACCTAATGAGGCGGTAAAAATGATTGAATCACTTCTTTTGATTGTTCCAGTAGTACTTTGTCTAATGATAGTCTCTTTATCGACACTATCATTTTCTTCAAAATTAATGGTAACATTATTTAAAAAGTTTTCTTCAACAAAGTCTAAAACGTCGTCGACATTCCAACCAGTCATATCGGCTAAGATTACTTCTTTATTGTAATCTGGTCCATTAGAAACAACAAAATCGACAGTGTTTAAATTTTTGGTTAAAGTCTCAGCTTTTTCACTTTGACTGATAACACTATATTTTTGAGTTGTGTCACTATATTCAAAGTTTTGATCGGTTTTAATGTTATTTTCTTCAGTCCAATTGATAGCTTTAGTTAGGTTTTCACTTTCAAAGTTTGGTAAATAACTTTGGGTTGGTAAACTAATAACATCAGTCATATATAAACCGTTGAAAGCGATTGTTCCAAGTACAACAATTGATGTTATCACAGTTGGAGCGGATTTATTCTTAAAAAATGATTTTTTAAAACTGATAAGGAAACAAGTTACAATAATTAAAAGTAAAAAGGCATTGATGATTTGATATATTTGATCTATTTGATTTGATGAATCAATTATTAAGTAAATGAATAGGATAATAGAAATAACGTATGTTAGAGAAAGAACAATATTAGCAGCTCTTGGTTTTTTTCTTTTTTCATTATTTTCTATTTGATTTGCAACTGTTTTTTCTCTTTTGCGTGGATTTTTATAGATGTTTTTTTTGTCATCGTCAAATAATATATTTTTTATTTCTTGCCTTTTGGCTTCTAATTCTTTTTCTTTTTCTAATTGTTTATTTTTTAATTCTTCTTCAAATTGTTTTCTTTCAGTTCTAGATGTATAAGATGTGTTATTCATGTTTTTGTTTTCCATATTATCACCTATAATAATTATACCTTAAATGTTAATTAATTAATATATTTTGGGGGTGTTTTTATTAGCCATTTGACTATTCTTTACATAAGAAAAAGAGTGGTTTAACACTCTAAATTATATGCTTTTGGATTAAACGCATTGTTTTTGATTTATTTCTTCCATTAACTAGAGGATTGTGAAATTTTGTATTAAGAGTAGCTAATTTTATGTTATCTTTTCTATTAGCTAAATCGTTTAAGTAATCTTGTGGGATAAATAAATCATCTTTTGAGTAAATGATTAAGGTTGGAACCTTTATTTTCTCAATTGCTGTGGCCGCTAATAGTTTAGTTTTTTGAAAAACGATTAATGATTTAATTTTATTAGCGTTATTTTTAACTTCTAATTCTCCAAATTCTCGTGGATTATTTAAATTTATGTTTTCATTTTCAATTTTTTCCATTTCTTTTTCTGAATATTCACCAAATTCTGGTGATATTAGAATTAAGCTTTCAATTTTTTTTGATCGCTCAGTAGCAATTACGCCTAAGTTACAGCCCATCGAATGGCAGATTAAATTTACCTTTTGTCCCATTGGATTACATTTTCTAATTTTATCGTCAATAGAGACTTTTAAAGCATCGTTTGTTTTAATTGGTAATTCGGCGTAGTTATCAAAAACGTTTGCAAAATCCAATCCATATTTTTTAAATAAATTTCTAATTTTATCTAATTCTTCATTATTGGTGGATAAACCTTTTAAATATAAATTGTACATTTTATCATCCTTTCTAGGTTCCTCCATTATAACACAAATATGAAAGAACAATTTATATTTTTTAAAATATCTACTATTATTTTATGTGAAAGTTTGTTATAATATTTTTGAAAATATGGAGGGTGAGATTTTAATGAAAAGAAAAACTTTATATTGCTTGTTTTTTGCTATGGCTTTTTTAGCATTTACTTTTGACGTAAATGCAGCTACATTGAAAGAAGGAGTTTATACAATAAAAAGTGCTTTAGGTACTAATATGGTAATTGATGTAGATAATGCTGGGACTATCAATAAGACTAATGTTCAGCTTTATTCAAATAACGGAACAAACGCTCAAAAGTGGTATGTAAAGCCAATTGAGGATGGATATTATGAAATAACAACAATGCTTAATAATAACTTAGCTTTAGATGTAGATAATGCAGGTAAGGTCAACAAAACCAATGTACAAATATATGCAAAAAATAGTACTAATGCTCAAAAATGGTATATAAAAGATGCCGGTGGGGGATACTACAATATTATTTCTAAATGCAATGGTTTATATGTTGATGTATATAACGCAGAAGCACGTAATAAAACCAATATTCAAATGTGGAATGGTAATGGAACCAACGCTCAAAAATTTAGATTCATTGAAGAATTGAATGGTGAACAAAGCATAGAAGATGGAATTTATAAAATTTCTAGTTTTACTGATTCTACAAAAGCATTGAGTGTAAAAGGCGATGCTAACCAAAATGCTAAGATTGTTTTAGGCAATAGCGACAATTCTTTATCTCAAATGTGGAGAGTTAAATATTTAGGAAATGGTTATTATACAATAACTTCATTTGCTAATGAATGGATGGCACTAGATGTTACGGGAGGAAGTGCAGCTAGTGGAACCGATTTACAATTGTATCCAAGTAATGGAACCAACGCTCAAAAATGGATAATTAAAGAGGAAGATGGATATTATAGTTTAATTTCGGCTTTGGATCACATGTATGCTGATATTGAAAACGGTGATATTAAAAACGGAACAAACATTCAAATTTACCAAACTAATGGAACTAATGCTCAAAAATTTACTTTTACAAAAGTTGAAGAGCCTAAAATAGCAAATGGTTATTATACCCTTAATAGTGCTTTGGATAATAATAAAGTAGTTGATGCAAATTCTATGATTGCAATCAATAGTATTCAAACAATTTTAAATGAAAATAATAATATGAACTCTCAAAAATGGTATATTGAATATATCGCAGACGGATACTATTCAATAAAATCAGCAATCGATAATAATTTTGTTTTAGATGTTAGAAATAATGATAAAGTTAATAAAACAAAAGTTCAAATTTATTCTTCAAATGGAAGTGAAGCTCAAAAATGGTATATAAAAGATGCTGGAGACGGATATTATTATATAATTGCAAAAGGTAGTTATAAATATTTAGACATCGATAATGGAAATTCAGCAAACGGAACCAACGTTCAAATTTATACAGGTAATAAAAGCAATGCTCAAAAATTTAAGTTAACTCCAGCCACCATGAATGAAGATGATACTCTTGTTCAAAATTATGAAGAAGGATATTATACAATTAATACAAAATTAAATAGTAATAAAGTATTAGATGTTGATAATGCTAAAAAAGCAAATGGAACCAACGTCCAACTTTATCAAAGTAATAATTCAGTTGCGCAAATATGGTATTTAAAAAAATTAGATAATGGATATTATGCTATTTTAAGTTCGATGAATCCAGAAGTTGCTTTAACAGCTGCCAGTGGAAATAGGACAAACGGTGTAAATGTTCAAATATCAAAATATGCGGATTTAGATACACAAAAATGGGCTATTAAAAATGTTGGAAGTGATTATGTCGTTATTTCATCTAAAGCGAATGGCTTAAATATTGATGTATTTAATGGAAATACAGTAAATGGAACAAACATACAGCTATATCAAAATAATTTGTCTAATGCCCAATTCTTTAAAATTCAAAAATTTGAAGGACAAAAAGTTTATACTGGTATCGATGTTTCTCATCACCAGAATACTATAGATTGGTCTACAGTTGCTCAATCAGATATTGGTTTTGTTATAATTAGAGCAGGTTATGGAGGAAACTGGACTGATCAAGATGATAGAGAGTTTTTAAATAATGTTAAAGCCTGTGAAGAGTATAATATTCCATATGGTTTATATTTGTACTCTTACGCAAGCGAAATAGATAATGATGATTCTAGTGCTCAAAATGAAGCTAGACATATGCTAAGATTGATTGATCAAATAGAACAATATAATTATTCACCAAATCTAGGTACAAAAGTATTTATTGACATGGAAGATAATAGTGTTGTTAATGCGGGAAAAGAACAATTAACAAATGTCTCTGATACTTTCTGTTCACAAATTGAATCAAATGGTTATAGTTGTGGTATTTATGCCAATAAAACATGGCTTACTAATCATTTAAATGCTCAAGAATTAGTTAAAAAATATGATATTTGGCTTGCTGAATGGCTACCAGTACCTAGTCCAAGTTTTGGATATGCAAAAAATCAAAAACCAACTTATAATTTAACACCTTATAAATATTGGCAATTTGCTTCAGACGGACATTTAAACGGAATAAACGGAAATGTTGATTTTGATTTAGGTTATGACATTTTTGATTAGAACAAATAAATATTTATTTGTTCTTTTTTGTAATAAAAATCGTTAATACAGTAATCTTTCAAAAAATATACTGCGTGTGTAGTTGTCAATGATGTGAGACCAAAAAGTCGTAAAAAAATATCAATTAGGGAGCAGTGCGTTAGTACATGCTT
>CALVIJ010000007.1 GCA_944329505.1 uncultured Bacilli bacterium
TACCAATGTGGAGCTCTTGTACTACCTTGTCTAGCTCTACCAGTACCTTTTTGTCTCCATGGCTTTCTTCCGCCACCGCTTACTTCCGTGCGTGTTTTTGTATCAGCAGTTCCTTGTCTTTGAGAAGCTTGTGCTAAAGTAATAGCATCGTATAAAACGGCATCGTTTGGTTTAATACCAAAAACATTTTCATTTAAAGTAATGTCGCTAACTTTTTCGCCTTTAACATTAATAATATTGTTCTTTTTCATTTAACTCTTCCTCCTACTCTTGTGTAGTCTCTACTGCTTCAGTGTTTTCTACTTCTGCAGGTTCTTCTTGAGTTTTGTTCCAGTTAGCAAGCTCAGCACGTTTATTTACTTTACCCATATTCTTAACAGCACTTCTAATAACAACCAAACCTTTTTTAGGTCCAGGAATATTTCCTTTAACTAAAATTGCATTGTTTTCTAAATCAACATCTACAACTTCTAAGTTTTGGATAGTTACTGTATTAACTCCCATGTGACTTGGAAGTCCTCTACCTTTAAATACACGTTTTGGAAGCATTGTACCAAGTGATCCTACACCTCTATGGTATTTAGAACCATGACCCATAGGTCCTCTACTTTGATTATACTTTTTAATACTACCTTGGAAGCCTTTACCTTTAGTAGTTCCAGTTACATCAACCATTTCTCCAACTTCGAAGATATCAGCTTTAACCTCATCTCCTAATTGATAATTATTGACGTCTACACCTCTGATTTCTTTAAAGAAGCGCTTAGGTGTCGTATTTGCTTTGCTAGTAATACCAGCAGAAGCTTTTGTCGCTAATTTTTCTCTTTTATCATCGAATGCAAGTTGAATAGCTTCATAACCATCGTTTTCTGTTGTTTTAACTTGAGTTACAACATTAGGAGTAACTTCGACAACAGTAACTGGAGTTAATTTACCATCTTGATCAAAAACTTGAGTCATTCCGATTTTACGACCTAAGATTCCTTTCATATTTTCATCCTCCTATTATAATTTGATTTGAATATCAACACCGCTTGGGATATCTAAATGCGATAATGCATCGATAGTCTCCTTGCTTGGATTATTGATATCAATAAGTCTTTTATGTGTTCTCTTTTCGAATTGTTCACGTGAATCTTTGTCTTTGTGAACAGCTCTTAAGATAGTGATCTTTTCAACTTCAGTTGGAAGTGGTACAGGTCCACTAACTTCGCCGCCAGTTCTTTTAACTGTGTCAACGATTTTGCCGCAAGCAGCATCCAAATTCTTGTGTTCAAAAGATTTTAATCTAATACGAACTTTCTTTGACATTATTGTATCCTCCTCTCGCCTATATCTAGTATAGACTTGCTCCGTGTAAAAACCCGACTTAAAGATTAAATTGTTTTACAACTTAACCTGGTGTATCGGCAACCTCACACATCTAAGCATGCCACACATTCAACAGTATACACTAAAGTTCTATGAAAATCAATACTTTTTTAGAATATTTTTAACAAAAAAAGTAAAGGTAAAAGTAAAAGTCTTACTTGTAAAACTAAATGCAACCCCAAAAATAATAAAAGTTGCAATTACCAGGTAAAACAATATGATAAATGCACTGATAGTACTTATGAGAAAGGAGTATGAATTATGTTTAAGCATCAATCACTAGATGAATAATGGAAATAAAAAATATTTAAACCAAAATAAATCATTGAAAGAAACAGGAACATTAATGAGCAAAAACTACACTACTATCTCTAGAAAAATTAAAAATCATTATGTCACTAAAAACACTGGAGATTAATACTTAAAAATGAAGATAACCTTTCTGATAAAAAGAAATATTTTAAATGTTTTAAAAAAAGTTTCACAGATTGATATTGTAATTTACCTAATTAATACAGATGAAAAGTTTTATAATACCTATCAAATTTATCAAGGTATTATAAAAGCTAGCGACAGCATATATAAGGATAAATTTTTAAACATTATCCATCATTAACTTCCCACCACAATAAAAACATTTCTAAATATATGAAGAAAGTCTAAAAACCTTTAGAAATATGGAAGAATATATTGTTAATGCTTTTGACTATGAATATTCAAACGGTAGGACTGAAGGGATGAATAATCTTATCAAGCAAATTAACCATACTGCTTGTGATTATAGAAAATTTAAACATTTAAAAGCAGGCATTATGCTTAAGGCTTACTTAATCCAATCAAAGCATAATAAAAGAAGGTCAATTCTTGACCCTCTTATCAGTTTCATTTATCGTTAGTTTTTAGTCACACCAACACTACTTGACATTGACACTTTTACTCCACATAATGTTACTAACTTGCCTAAAAGATAGTTATAAAGAACTGCCTATAATGAAAGTAAATTGTCTTTATTTATTCTTCATAAATAATAGTTTCATCATCTCTCAATATGCTTACATTATATTTATTTCTTTTTTTACAATCATCAACATATTTCTTTCTATCATCTGTATAATGACAAAATAAAATTCCATCAAATAATCCTAACCCATTATAATCATTTAATCCAACTGAATTATTATCAAATGGTAATACATGTTTGATATTTTTTGTAACAATATGTGCTCCTGCACTACCACCTATATAAGTTACCCCATTTTTTACATATTTGATAATTTCCTTATCAAACTTTGTATCTTTCAGTATTTTTAACATACTGAAAGTATTGCCACCGCCTATATAGATTGCATCAATATTTAAGTTTTTAAATTTATTAGGTTCTTCATAGTTAAAAACATATATATTTTCCCGTTTAAATCCATATTCTTGCAACCTATCATAATATTTATTGCTTTTTATTTTTTCTATCGTTGCATTCTCATTTGGAATATATAATATTTTGCACTTAGATACATCTTTTAATTCAGACAATATTTTATTCCTCGAATTATCTGTTAAAAAATCTGTAGAAGTAAGTATAAGTTTCATTTTAATGATTCAACTCCTTCATTACTTTTTTAAATACTTTTTGTACTACCTCATTCGACATTTTTTCTTCATTTGAACTAGTTAACCCATCATAAAAAGAATTAAAATAATGATTTTTAGGTTCGATTATCTTTTTTGCAGGAGTCATTTGGTCTAAGGCAAAATTTCTACTTTTACGTAAATGATTTTTCCTTTCTCTGTATCCCAAAATATATTTTTCATTTTCCATGTTATAATCTATTGCTGCTAACAAAATACCCACATTACCTGATAAAGAGAGTCTTTTATTTAAATCTCTATATAAATGTACAATTCTTTGAATATATTTTTTATTGTTTACATTTAAATTCATATAATAATGTCCAACTCTACCATCAGACTCTAGGCCATATATACTATAAAAATTTTTTTCACTTGGTAAATGATTATAAATTCCTTCTATATTTTCTTCTAAAGCTAATTTTTTTAAATGAACATTTGGATACTTATCTATAAAAACTGATAACAAATTACTATAGAATTGTGGAAAAATAAAATCAACAGGCAATTTTGATATAACTTTAATATAAAGTTCTTTGTTATTTAATAATTTTTCTGATGTTCTATATGATAATCTACCATTAATAACAAGATTATTAATAACTATATCTTTTAACTCCCATAATTCCTCATAACTGTGAATTGGTGACCAACTTTCGTCAAAAAAATTGTCGATATAAAATCCAACAGTTCCTGAAACATTTAGATTTTTAGTTATTTTAGGTAAATTATGCCCATAAAAAACATATTGTTCTTTATCTGAATAAAAATCTTCGTTTGAAATAAATGCACTATAAACTAATGAAATTGATTTTTCTAAAGATTCAGAACTATTATTTAAAGAAACAAACGGTTCCATGTTACACCTCCTTAGTCATTTTAATTAAATCACTATTAAATCTGCTTAATGATTCTCTTATTATACTATCATTATATAATTCTTTTATTATTTTATTATCTATTAAATTGTTATTAACTTCACGAATTTTATAGCAAATCTCATTTATATTTCTAAATGTATTCCCCATCATACAGGATTCATTCCCTTCAGCACTTAATAAAATCGTTGGTATCTTAAATCTTTTTGATTGAATCGCCGTTATATTGTATGATTCAAATATTGACAATTGAATATATGCTTTTGAATGATATAAGACATTTAAAAAATCATCTTCATTAAACTTTTTCATAGACACATCATTATTTTTCTTAACATAACTATTTACCCCTGCTATTAAAATATTATTTGTTATTTTTTCCTTTTTTGCTAACTTAATGAAATTGCTTATCCCTTTTGCATCATAATATGCCGGGCTTTCACTAGCACATACAGTTACAAATTTATTATAATATTTTTCTAATCTTTTTATATTTTTTCTGTAGTAATCACCATTTAAATTTCTTATTCCAATTTGAATAGTTTTTGCATCGAATCCATATTTTAAATATTGATTCGTAACTTCTTTTGATGGAGTTAATATTAATATGTGTTTTTCTTTACATATATTATATAATCTTGCTATAAAATCTTCTCTCTTTTTGAACACTTCGTAATTAATTGAAACATGCATAAAAATAAAAATTTTTTTATTATCAAAATATTTATCTAATTGATCTATATATATTGTTTTGTCTCTTCCTGTAGAATGTATTATAACTATACTATTTTTATCATTATTTATTTTTTGTATTGCTTCCTTTGTTAGACGATATTTTTTTAAATATTGAGTATATAAAATATTATTACTATATTCTTCACACAGCGGTATTAACAACTTATGAATTGAACCAAATCCATTATGATCAATTATATGATATATCCTCATTTTTTCCTTCTTCTTTTTAATATACAAAATCCAATTTCTAATTTCATGAATAAATCCTCGCTCATTCGATTAAAATATATTTTATAACTAAAAAATAGAAAAGTCAAATTAGTTATGGCATATCAGTGAAAAAGAGTAAAACATAAAAGAAGTTTTTCGCAAAGATATACCGAATAATGCTACATATATTTATATTTATATCTGTTAAAATATAAATATAATAGTAAAAGGTGGTATGTTGTATTGAATAATGAACTAATGAAAGAAATAGATTTATATAAAAATTTACCAAGAGTAGAACGAAGAAAACAAGAAAGAATGCTTCAAAAAAAATATAATGATAAAACCATTAGAATTAAAAACGGAAAAAATTTCAAAAAAGCGAAGGATTAACTAGAAAAACACGGAGAATTCTATCTAAAAATACTAATTTATTAAAAGAAATTCTAAAAATAATTCATAAATATTTTCCAACCTTAACCAACAGTTTTTCTAAGCTTACTGATATAAGGCATCAAAGTTATACTAAATACAAAATGAGAACTATTATAATGATTAGGTTATTCGCTTTAATTTGTGGTATTACAACTATGACTGGCATCAATTCTAAATTTGATACAGAAAAAGCTATAAAGAACTTTTCTAAAATTTGTGGCCAAGATTTAAAAGAAATACCAGATTGGCAAACTATACAAGATGTTATTGAAACTTTAAATTATGATGAAATAGATTCTATCAGAAGAGAAATGTTTAAAGCTTTAATCAGAAGTAAAATGTTTGATAAATATAGATATAATGGCTATATACAAATACTTGTTGATGCGACGGGTTTATCTACTCATGATTATAATTTAAATGGTAATTGTATAACTAAAACTTTTAAAGATGGGAAAACAAAGTATTACAAATATATTTTAGAAGCTAAAGCTGTATTTGGAAATGTTGTAATCAGTATCGATTCAGAATATTACTGGTGATGCTTTATATGCCACTACTCCTATGATTAATATTTGTAAAGATAATAAATGGAAGTATATCTTTAATCTTAAAAAAGATAGATTAAAAACAGTATATGAAATATTTACTGATAATATTAATTATTTAAACGAAACAAACAAAGAAAATTATTATTTGTCTAAAAATATAGAATTTAATGATAATATTTTTGATGTGTTTAAATATGTAGAAACCAAGAATAAGAAAACTACTATTTTTCATTACGTCAGTAATTTAAATGTTAAAAACAGTAATATAAAGCAAATTGTAAATATGGGTAGAAAAAGATGGAAGATAGAAAATGAGGGCTTTAATATACAAAAAAATGGAACATTTAATATTTCACATTTATGTTCCAGATTTGATAATGCCTTAAAAATTCATTATTTGTTTATTCAAATGGCTCATACTATTAGACAATTATTAGAGTATGGATCATTAATAATAAAATCTTTAAAAATTACAAAAAAAGAAGAAATAAGCTTTAAATTAATTGGCTCACTCATTTCTTCTAACCAAACAAATCTCGAAAGCTTAGACTTAAACTTTCAATTGAGATTTGACACTTAAATTATAACAAATTTTTTGTTCCTTGAAAACTAGAGCCAAGCATTTTTTTAATTTTGTTGTCAAAATTCTTTTTTGCGTGTCTAATTTTACACGAGAAAAAACTTTATAGATTTTTTTCATGCCTTTATCTATAAAGTTTTTCTTTTTTTATTATTTTATTCTTTTTTACTGAAAATAATAGTCTTTTAAATATTTTGTTAAAAAAAAATTACTATTCACAGTTTAAATGGTATCTAGTAAAAATAACTAGATATTTTTACTGTAAACAAACTTATAAAAACCGTTGAAAAATAAGAAAAAATCGGCAATTTTAGTATTAACTTTTTCTGTTTGTTTTAATATATTAAATACACTAAAGGAAGTAAAATATATGCCCCTTAAATCAAATTATTCTAACCAATTATTTACTGATTACCAAAAACTAAAAAATTAAAAACAAAAAATTAAGCGAAGAAAAATAGCGAATATCTCCGCTATTTTTAAGTGTCCTTATTTGTCCAACCATAAATAGTAAAAAAAAAAGTAAACCTAATTAAAAGTTACTTATTTTAAATCATTAATTTTTTATTTAATATTATATATAAACGCATTTAACACACCTTTTACGTAAAATATAACAAGGTCAATTATTACTGATTAACTTTCAAAAATGTTACAAATTACAGCCATAATCTTTATGGTTTAAATTTTTATACATCGCATATGTCAAACACTTTAATCCACCATGACAAACCTCAGAATGCTCACAATTTATGCATTCATCAGGTATCTTCTTCTCCCTTAACTCTTTTAAAACATCACTATTTATATATAAATCATACATACTTCTATCAAATAGATTACCTATGACAATCGGCATTCTCCTACAAGGAACTAAATCACCATTTTCCATAACCGTAAGTAATGTATCACCTGCCGTACAGCCATAAGCAAAGTCATTGGTCATTTGAAATTGCAAAGCTCTATACATTGAAATTGTTGTATTATTATTTTTAACTTTCTTTAATTTATTTCTTTCTTTATTCATAATTTCTAAATATTCTCTAGTTTGTTCATAATTCAAAGCTAAAGATCTATCCGAATCACCAAGCGGTATAAATCTATCAGACCATACATTATTAACTCCATACTTTCTCACATAACGAACAACTTTCGGAAACTCTTTATAGTTTAAACTTGTCGCCGTAAAAGAAATAGAAGTAAATATATTAGCTTTTCTTAAATTAATAATTCCCTCCGCAATTTTCTTATAAGTTCCTTTTCCTCTGATATAATCATTTGTTCTTTTTCCGCCCTCCAAACTAACTTGAACATACTCAGGATTATAACTCTTAAGCCTTTGAGCTATCTTTTCATTAATTAATGTTCCATTAGTCAAAATTGAAAAAGAAATCAAATCACTATCCTCTTTAATTAAATCTAATATTTTAAATAAATAAGGATTACAAAGAGGCTCACCACCAGTAATATTAATATGACCTTTCATTTTTTTCTTTTCTAAAATCTCTTTAAATTGCTTATAAATTATAACAAGCTTCTCGTATTCTAACTGAACCGGCTTATGGTTTTCCTGATAACAATGTAGACACCTTAAATTACAGTTCTCACTTAAATGCCATTGCAAAACAAACTTCTTTACCAAGAACCTCCGCCTCCACAAGATGAACAACCGCCGCCACATGATGAGCATCCACCACCACACGATGACGAACTAGAAGAACCTGAAGAACTAGGTGGATAATAAACATGATCATATATAGAATAATAAACATAATCACTACTATAATCAAAATTCCCCATATCCATCTCTGGTATTTGAATATTTTCAAACTTTTGAATCCATTTTTTAGAAATATTTAAAACATAAGTGTATGGCAAAATATTATAGAAATAATAAGGATTTTCAGAAACTAACTGTTCTAATCTTGATTTCTCTGCTGTCACTAAAAACTCTCTAAATCCATTTACCTTAGCCGTAATCGTTTCACCATATTTTGTCTTTCTACCCATCAAAATAACAAATAATATATTCACAAAAATACATCCAAATGATAAACCATATAAAATATTAAGTTCAGGATCCATATCCTCTATAACACTATAAGCTATAAACCATAACACCAAAATAAGGAAAGTTCTAAATACCGCAAACCACCTTTGCTTACTAGAAGTCTTATCATAAACCTTATCTTTAAAACTACTCTTTAATTTGCTTTCTACTTCACTAAAAGCTCTATAAAAAGTTTTGTGCTCACTTAAAATAATCTCATCTTTAGAGGTAAATAACCTATCATAAACAATTCTTTCAAAATCACTCATCTCTGGCATTTTAGATATTTTTTTATCATACTCTGCCATTTGCTTATCATAATCTTTTACACTCTTATCATATTCCTTTTTCTTATTATCGATATCCGTTAAACGTTCTTTCTCATTATCACTAACAACCTCGATATATCCACCATTAACCAAATTATCTTTAACTTTTAAAAACCTATCAATATTAGTTTTTAACTTCTTAACATCACCGTTTTTAAATAAATGAACCATCATCGTTGTTTCTGACCTGCTTAATTTATCATCAGCTTCCTTTAATTTTTTAACTTCTATCTCTCGCTTAGGTAAAGTATCATCAAATGATTTTAGCTTTTTAGGTTTAGACACTAAATTAGTAATTTTAATATCATCTTTAATCTCATCTATTTTAATATATCCCTTACTAGCTAGTTGAACAATTAATGAAATAGTTAATTTCTTATTAGTTTGTCTCTTATTATAAATATAACCAATCTCTGCCGAACTAAGTCCCTCAGGCGGATAAAACTCCACCGTTTGAACCTCTTTCGCATAATTTTTTCCAAACTTAAACCATTTATAAATCGTATAACCAGTTAAAATAAATATCAAAACTAAAAGCAAAATAGAACCAAATCCATAATTGTAACTTCCACCTTTGAAATAACCCTCAGGTAATTCAATATCGACCGTAAGTGACTTAGAAAGTGGTTCATAATTATATTCGAAATAAGAAGTATCACACTCTTCCCCATATTGTTCAAAGCGTCTCTCACAGTAATCTTTTAATTGAAGTTCATAATTCTTATCTTCATTAAAACTAGCTTTCAAAGTATTGCCATTAACTGAAAAATCAACAGCCTCGTTCACATTCTGATTCCTATATTTATCAGTAAAGAAATTAACGTCATAACCTTCTACACTCTTAGGCATATTAATCTCAATAGAAGCATTCTTAATCTCTGTTCCCCAGTAATCTCCATAAGCATGAAATATAAACTCATCAAAACCATCAAATGGATCTTTACCCATATCATAAGTATATTTAATAACGTAAGTTTTCTCACCCTCACCTACATACTCATTCGCATCGCCAATTCTAATTCTAGCCTTTTTATTAACCCTATCTATAGTATATAAATCATTCTCAGCTCTATAATCTATAACCTTAGATTTCCTTTTTATAACCTTGCCATCTTTTCCCTCATATTCTAACCACTCAGGAGTATATTTATAAATACCATGTTTATATTCACTCGTAAAATTAACCGTTATATTCTCCGTAACATCTACCTTATTATCCTCTTGAACATCTAGAACCACATTATATTTTTCGATAGTAAAACCATCCGCAGACGTGGTAACATCATCTGAAGCATTATCTAATACTTCTCCAATAAAATTAAAAAGCAAAGGTAACCCGAAAAAAATAATTAAAATAGCTATACACCCTATTTTAAACTTTGAAAAAAACTTATCAAAAAAATATTTCACCTTACTCATTCTCTCACCCTACATTTAAATCTTTATTACATTTTACCACAACAAATACCATTTTATAAACCGTTTAGTATATAAAAAAGTAAACTATAATTCATAGTTTACTCTTCATCATTAATAACTTCATATTTTTCTAAAACATAATGGCCATCTTTTTTACTAAATGTATAACTATATCTAGTACCAATGTTCTTTAAATCATCAAACTGATTTTCATAATTTGCCGATAACTTAGTTAAATCAATATCTTGTCCTGATTCAGTTGTATGCATATAGTCTTTTGAATCATAAACTCTATTGATTCCTAAAGGATCTGTTGTAATATAATTACTTTGAAGAGGATTAAAATAAAGCTTATTTAATACAAGCAAAATTTTATTGCCATCTCTTTTGATACTATTAACCTTTGTATAAATATCCTCAGTTCCTATTCCCCCATGCATATGACTACTATCTAGCACAAATTTATTTCCTTCACTATCATAAGTGTAAAGCACACCGTCATTTAATTCACAATTAACATTCGATAAAGTTACCTCTTTATCAAAATTATTTTTAATATATTCTTTTACTTCATCACCACTTATTTCATTACAATTGTAAACTCCTGTACAAATATGATTAATAGCCACCCTAGTCAAATCATCATAACCATATGCATCTAATGCATCCAAATGATTTTCATCAATAAAATACTCTAGTTCAACAGCAACCTCATCTAAACTTTGTTCCCTTAAAGTTTCTGTTGTAATAACTTGAGGTTTTCTCACAAGCAAAACTAAAACAATAATTAAAAGAACAATTATAATAGATACTAAAATTATAAGTAATTTATTTGGTTTCTTTGGGTGTTTTACTATATTTTGAAGCATTGGATTTGGTTCATATTCAAATTCATTCATAATTATCTTCTCCTATTCCTTATTTTACTAGTAAATAATTTATAAAAAATCCACACTGTACAAATACCGCCAAAAATTAAATAAATATAAAATATAAATGGTAAATCATCATTTCCTTGCATAACTATCAAACTAGTTCCTAAAATATAAGCCACATCTAAAATTGTAATCATACATAAATGAACTAGCTGTTCTAAATTACGCATCTGATGTTTAGAATCATTAAGTTCTATATTAAATCTTAATTCACCACTATTAACACCTTTTAAAAAAGATAACATCTCATTAGGTAAATAAACTAAATCTGTCCCACTTTCTATTCCCTTTTGAACAAATGTCTTAACCTTTTCTTTATCTAACGTATTATTTGGTTTAATATGTGTACTGAAAATCTGCATCAAATTAATTTTTGGACTAACACTTCTAAGTACACCTTCCAAAACAATAATACCTCTCATAAGCATTGTAACATCTTTAGGTAAACTTATATGATTGTTAGAAAGCATAGCCAAAAAATCATTCATAAAATCTTTAATGTCAATATCGGATATATCTTGACTCTTGTTCTTATCCAAAACCCTTTTGATATCGTTTTTTAAAACCATGTGATCAACAGTACCTCTAGTTTTTCCAAAGGCAAGTAAGATATGAGAAACCTCTGTAACATCATCTTTTAAAATAGCAAAAATACATTTGCTTAAAAGCTCACGGTCACGTTTAGATAACCTACCCATCATTCCAAAATCTAAATAAATAATCTTGCCATCTTTTATTTTTAAGTTTTCTACATGAGGATCCGCATGGAAAAATCCATCATCTAAAGCCTGTTTAATATAATTAGCTGCTAATTTTTTGCCTATCTCATCTCTGTCATAGCCAGCTGCTTCCAAAGCAACATAATCATTGATTCTAATACCATCCATATATTCCATAACTAAGGATTTACTAGTTGTATATTCTCTATAAACCTTAGGTGAACGAATATATAATATATCCTTGTTTTTTTCATAAAACTCTTCAGTATGTGAAGCTTCAATCAAGAAATTCATCTCTTCTTTAGCTGTTTCAAACATTTCATCAATAATATCGTTAAAATTAAAAATTGAATTAAATACCTTATCAATCTTTAATAAATCAATAATTTTTTTAAGTAACCTAACATCCATAGCCATAAGTTCATAAATATTATCCCTTTGAATTTTAATAACTACTTCTGTTCCATCCTTTAAAACAGCTTTATGTACTTCCGCAATAGAAGCTGATCCTATTGGAATCTCCTCAATACTAGAAAATATCTCATTTGTTTTCCCTTTATATTCTCTATCTAAAATTTTTAAAACTTTATCATAACTCATCGGTTTAACTTGATTTCTCAAATGTGAAAGTTCATCGCAATATTCCTTTGAAATAACATCATCACGAGACGATAAAATTTGTCCTAATTTAATAAAAGTAGGTCCAGCCTCTTCAATTGCAAGTCTTAAATTTACTGGAGTCGCATTTTTAATTAAATCATATTTCTTAATAATGCGAACAATTTCCATTAATCTATCTTTACTATTCAGCATTTTTTTTACTTGTCTTCTTTAATAATTTTAAAATTTCTTTTTTATCTTCTTCACTAAGTTCATTTATCTTATCCGCAAGCTCTTCTTTTGTTAAATCCGCAGTTTCAACCGTAACTGTAACATTTTCTTTCATTTTTTCTTTAATATTGTGTTTTAACTCTTCATTTAAAGCTTGTCCTTTATTATATGCCTCAGTTCCTTTTTGTAATAATTCTTCTTTTAAAACATTGGCCTTTTCACTAGTCATCACCATAGCTCCAAGTCCCATAAGCATAACGTTTTCTAAAGTTTCTTTCATTTTATACCATCCTTTCCTATTATATAAATTATACCACGAACACTATATTTTTAAAACATACAATTTACTTATCGAGTTATAAATGATAAAATTAAATAGGTGATAGAAGTGAAAGTAACAGTATTAGGCGCTGGAGCATACGGATGTGCTCTAGCTGGAATATTAAATGAAAATAAAAATGAAGTCATTATATGGAGTCCATTTGAAAAAGAAGTTAAAGAACTAACTGAAAAAAGAATGTCTCCAAAACTTCCAAATGTATCACTTAATAACAAAATTCAAATAACAAGTGATTTAGAAAACTCTTTAAATAAAACTGATTTAATAGTAATTGCTATACCAACTGCTTTTTTATCTTCTATAATTAAAAAAGTAAAAAAATATTATCAAGACACTCCAATTTGTATAGCAACCAAAGGTATTGAACAAGATACTCATCTATTTGTTTATGATGTTATTAAAAATATCTTAAAAACCGAAAAAATAGCTGTCATATCTGGCCCATCATTTGCCATTGATATTGCTGGAAATTATCCAGTTGGTTTAACCTTAGCTTGTCAAGATAAAGAAACCATTGAATTAACATTTAAAGCTTTATCTAACAATCATTTTAAATTAAGAAAAAGCCATGATATTATTGGAACAGAACTTTGTGGTTCAGTTAAAAATATTATAGCCATAGCGGCCGGCATCCTAGCTGGATTAAAAATGCCAGAATCTACATCAGCTATGCTTATAACTGAATCTCTACACGACATTAAAGGATTAATTAAAGGATTAGGCGGAGATGGTAGTACTGTATTATCATATGCGGGATTTGGTGACCTATTATTAACAGCCACATCTCCTAAAAGTAGAAATTATTCATTTGGTTACTTAATTGGTTCTAAAGTATCTAAAGAAGAAGTTGATAACTACATTGAAAATACAACTATCGAGGGTTTATATACACTAAAATCAATTAGTGAACTTGTTAAAAACAAAGATGTCGACATGCCCATTATAAACCTTATGGAACAAATCATTTATGAAAACAAAAATCCAGAAGAATTAATTAACTTCTTAATTCAAAAGCCATAATAGGCTTTTTTATTTTACCCATTTTAAAATAACCTATATATCCATTCATAAAACTATCACTTATTTTGCCTCTTTTATATAGTTTAACTTTTCTTTTAAAACTCTTTTTATTTTTATTTCTAATTTTAATATATCCTTTATAAAATCTAAACCCTAGAAAATCCAACCCCTCTCTACTTACATTTATTATTTTTGTTTTATCATTTAAACATAATTTATAACTTAAAATAAATTTGTTAATCTCACCCAAACAATACCTTAAATACCTTTTATTATTACTTAAAATAACACCATCATCCATATAACGAACATAGTATTTAATGTGTAATTTTTCTTTAATAAAATGATCTAAATCATTCAAATAAAAAATAGCTAATATCTGACTCGTCATATTACCTATTGGAAGCCCCTTACCTTTTTTATATATTGGTATTCTTTTAATTTCATTAATTCTTTTTAACTTTTCCTTTTCATTTAAATTAGATAATTTTATTTTTAATATTTCTTTTCTCTTTAATTCACAAATACACTTGTTCACATATTCATCATCCGTTGAATTAATTATTTTAATCAAAATATTAATAACCCTTTTATCCTTAATTTTATCCCTTAATAAATTAATTAATATATCATGATCTATATTATAAAAGTATTTACTTATATCAAACTTTAAAGCATATATTTCACCATCTAATTTATTTAAATACTTTCTAATATATCCAACACCTAAACTAGTCCCACGATTTTTCCTAGTAGCTACATTACTATCTATTAATACTCTATCTAAAACATATAAAAATTTTCTAGACACTATATGATTAATAACTTTATCAAATATATTTTGACTCATTATAATCCTATATTTTGGCTCTCTAATTAAAAATATATTATACTTACCCACATCATATCTAGCACTATCTAAAACCTCTTTAATTTTACTAATATTTAAAGAATAATAATTTTCAAATCTATATATTTTGTTTTTGTTATGAACATTTTTTCTAACTTCTTTATAAACCTCATTTATATCATAAACACTAACACCAAATAAATTACGATACCTTTTCATACCTTATCCACCCATATATTAATTTTAAATTATCAAATAAATGATTACATACCTTTTGATATCTCTTATATGAAATATATTTCTTATCCAAAGAAATCTTCAAATAAAAATCAATCATTTTAATTTTACTTATAATCTTTTTCTGATATAAAATCCTATTATAATTACTAACCTCATTAGCCATATACATACACTCTAATATTTCATACATAGAATTACATATTTTATCCTTTAAAATTCTCTCATTATTTGGAAAATTCTTAACCACTTTATCTAAATATAAAATAGTTTTCTTCATATTAGAAATAATAATTAAATTATCTTTCATATACACACCCCATATATTTATCATAATTATTATCCTTAAATTTAACCTTATCACCACCAATAATATAATAATTAATATGTATTCTATTTAATCTATTAATTACTTTATTATAACTATTAATAGGAAAACCGGCTCTATCCATCCCACCAACATTTTTAACTTTATAACCAAATATTTTATTAATAATATATGCATCTTCCCCATAAATCTCATAAAAATAACCACATTTAATCATAATAATATACTTACTATACCTACTCTTATTTTTCCTATACACATCCACTAATCGCATAACAAACCTCCCAAAAAAGATAATAATAAAAACAGCACCCATAGTAAAAACATTGGCTGTATTATAAATAGTGTTGGTGAGTAAAAATCACTGACACTATTTTAGTATAAAAAAGACATGTAATCTGATACAATGTAATTGGTTAAAACATTGAAAGGTTGTGATTACATGTCTAATAATGATTATATACTAAATTTGTTAAATATTAAAGACCCTAATATCTATATTTTAAATAATATCCAAGAAAAAATTATAAAAAATAAAAAATATAAACTTATTGAAGCTATTTTGACTTATAATCCATCTCATTGTCCTTGTTGTGGCGTTATAAATGAGTCTACTGCTGATATTATTAAATGGGGCTTTAGAAAAAATTGTAAAATTAAAATACCCAAAATTTCTAATCAATTATCTTTACTGATCCTTCATAAACAAAGATTTTTCTGTAAGCATTGTGAAAACACTTTTATCGCTGAAACTAATATCGTTGATAGAAATAAAAATATCTCCAATAATACTGAACTTCAAATTAATCTAGAATTAATGACAAAGCAAAGTGAAAAAGATATCGCTAAAAGACTTGATGTTTCTGTTTCTAAAATCGATAGAAAACTTAATGAAATATCTTCTCATACAGTATTAAGACATGAATGCTTACCTACTTCTATGAACTGGGATGAGTTTAAAGCTACAAATGATACTAAAGGTAAAATGGCTTTTATGATTGTTGATAATAAAAAAGGTAATATTTTTGATATTAATGATTCTAGAAAATCTAGAGACTTAGAAAAATATTTTAGAAGATATTCCAAAAAGCAAAGAGATAAAGTGAAATTGATTTCTATCGATTTTTATTCCGGTTATATTTATTTGGCTAAAAAATTATTTAAAAAAGCTAATATTGTTATTGATAGATTTCATATTGTTATTCAAGCTTACAACGCTTTAAATATGACTAGAGTTAAACTTTGTTATAAATCCAATCCTAATTATAATAAACTTAAAACTTTTTGGAAACTAATAGTTAAAAATGAAAATGATTTATCAGATATAAAAAAATATGATAACCATTTCAAAAAAGAAGTTTCACAAAAAGATATCGTTAATTACTTAATTAATTCTGATAGTACGTTAAAATCCACTTATGAATGTTATCAAGGTTTAATTAATTCTATTAAAGATAAAGATTTCAATAAATTTAAAAATATTGTTTTTCATAAAAATAATAATATATCAGATAAAATGAATAAAGTTATTAAACTATATAAAGATAATATTAAATATATTGAAAATTCCTTTAAATATGATATTAATAATGGTGTTATTGAAGGAAAGAACAATCTTATTAAATGCATTAAAAGAATTGCTTTTGGTTACAGAAAATATGATCATTTTGTAGCTAGAGTATTTCTTATTTCTGGCATGATAAAAGGATGATTTTCATCATCCTTCCATTCACAGTTACTTGTATCAAATTAATGTCTACCAACACTATTTGACAAAGAACCAAAACATTTTACTATATTTGGTACTGCTTAATAATATAGTCTAATCATAAAGTATCTTCCTCGAAATTCCAACATTTATAACTTTCCTCTTGGCATAATTATAAATCTTTTCTACTAAAGTTACCCACTTTCTATATTCTCTATTTTGTCAGTGATTCAAATAATCGATGTAGTAAATCACTAACAAGGAATAATATAATATTCTCTACTCTTTTCTTTATGACTATATTAGTTCATAAACCTTAGTTTATAGAGAGTTGGGAAACGTCATTCGAATTGTTCGCATTGTTGTTGTTAAGTCTGCCGGCATTACTAATATTGCCATTCACATTGAAGACCAAATTACTGTTACTGGCATTAGGCGAAAGCCTATCTAATTTACCTATATTATCCCTATATATCCCTCATTCCAACCCTCGAATATTTCTATTCTACCCAATATTTTTTCATCACCGTTCGCTTTCGCTCACGGTCATACATTCCCGAACTATTCACTTCGTGAAAGTTCGCTCCCAAACTCTGCTTCGCAGTGTTTGCCATTTTAAAGACATAGTCTAAGCTTTAACTTATGACATATGGATTACCCTCACTTCCATCACCTGTTAATGTGATATCAGAGCCTAGATAGAGAACTGGGGAAACGTCAATCGAATTGTTCGCATTGCCGCTGCTAAGCCTGCCGGCATTACGAATATAGCCACCCACACTGAAGACCAAAAAACCGCTACTGGCATCAGGCGAAATTGTCCATAAATATCCGCCTGATGGTACTATATTATACATCCAATTT